>CAZSWX010000319.1:0-2928 GCA_964610865.1 uncultured Enterobacteriaceae bacterium | reverse complement strand
CGGGCACGCGGTGATGAGGGATAGTCATACAGCTTAATCATCGGGATCCTCTTCTGAACCTGACGCTTCCTTTGCCTGCTTTAGCCTCTCAAGTAGTTCTCGCTCGCGCTTTGCAAAGTATTGTTCTTCGTCAGTCTTTCCCTTGTCGCGAAGGTTATTTTCCAGGTGATTTTTGTCGCTCAATGGGTGCCTCCTTGGTCCTTGCTCGTTTTACGAAGCGTTCCGCCACTCCCTTCAAACGGGTATGCCACCGAGACGCCCACTTGAAGTCTCGACTCAGGATGCCGAACACGAGAAAGCTAACAAGTATTCCAGGACCGGGGATGCCGGGAATGCACAACACGGCTCCTACGATTAGAAGTGTTAGGCCGGCCAGAACCCTACAGACCCGATAAATCTGTTCGCGTGTCGAACGAAACATGATCTATAAAAAAAGCAACAGCCGGTAGCCAGGTTACACGTCGTCTAGAATTTTACCCGTCCGCGCTTTTTCGACGGTTTCCTCAAACTGAGACCCCAGATCAACACCCATCTCTTTCGCTCGCTTCTTCGCCCACAGACCCACATTTCTGTTGTCGCGGTAGAAAGATTCATCTCTCCGCGCCGACGTGTCGAAATTGTTCAGTCGAGTGGCTTCTCCCTCGTGATAAGATACCGTTGAAATGAGACGTTTTAGGCGCCGGCGATTGCAATATTTACAAGCTGGATATTTCTTAGCGTCTCCTATTTTCATGAATAGATGGCTCTGGCTGCGGCCACAGTCTCTACACAAATAATCGTAAATAGGCATCGGTCCATCAGCCCTATCATAGCTATGGACGTGGTGCTATGGTTCGCGCCTGTCTCGCTCGTCACGGGTAAGGCGGTACGAGGTGGTGGTGGAAGAGAGAGTTCAGCGGGGCAAGGCCAGCTAGGACCATCATTATGTACCACCTCTTTAAGGGACACGAGCCTGAGTGCTTCCCGTGGATGAATCACATTTTAATCGGTGCGATACTGGGCGGTTTCGCATATGAACTAGGTCTTGGGCCGGCTGTCCGGAATCTAGTGCAGTCTTACGGATGGATTCCGGCTCCTTTTGCTCTGGGTGTCCAACGGGGCGAAATTCACCTTACGTGGTCAATCTTGATATCCCTTTTCTTACATGGAGGTTGGGCGCATTTGATAGGTAACCTTCTTGTCTTGTTTGTGCTTGGAAACATTGTTGAGGAGCGGTTCGGCGCGTTTTGTTACCTGGTGCTCTATTTTGCCGGAGGGTTAGTCGCAGTGCTGGCCCAGACGGCGGCTACTCCGTTTTCGTACGCGCCAATGATCGGGTCGAGCGGTGCAGTTGCCGCTGTGTGCGGTGCATACTGTGTCCTTTCCGTACGACGGGTTAGACTTGACCCATTCGAGACGGGCATAAATCTATCGATCCAGAAAGCTGCATCTTTTTTCTTGGTGTGCGGCGGGATATTTTGGTATTCTAGAACCCTACCAGCGGATTATTTGCAGGCTGGTATGTATTTTTCTGCATTGCTAGGGAATGCTTGGGCCGCACACGTGGGCGGATTTATAGGGGGCATATTTTTCACACTAATCATTTTCGCGCTAAAGAGTGATGCCCGGTTGAGGAGCCTTAGAAGTGATACGGTTTTCTCCTTGGGTAATCCAAAGCCTTTTCTGCGCTAGGTAGCGGGTTTTCCACTGACTCCGCAGCCCGTAAGCATCACCGCGTTGTCTAGCTGCTGAGTAGTCTTTCAGTTTAATTGAGCAGAAAGCGCTGCAAGCGTGCGCCAGGCAGTTAGCGAAGCAGGTTGAATCTCTAGAGCTGAGCCGAACTCTCGAGCCGCCTGCAGGAGATGGCCTTTCATTAGAGCTATGCGCCCCAAATTTAAGTATGGGTAGTGGGGCGTTTTATAGTCGGGAACTTCCTTTGTCTGCTCTAGCCAGGGTACTGCATCCTCGAGCTTCCCCAGCTTCATCAAGTAGAGTCCTATATCGTTGTAGGGGCCGCCAAAATTGGGATTGATAGCAATTCCCGTCGACATTCGTCTATGGCGTCCTCGTACCTGCGTAGGAAGTTGTATGACCAACCGAGAGAAGTAGGAGACTCCACGGTTGGCAAAACCTGTATTGATCGTTGAAACAGGTTCAGAGCCTCTGGCAGGTTTCCGAGCCGTTGAGCTTCGTGGCCCTTCCGAAGTAATTCCTCCGCCTTTTGTTCACGACTTTGTCCCATTTTCATAGGTTCGACGTCCTTAACGAAGTCTTGACTATAAGCAGGGTCCGAATTCCTTGTTGTCAAGGACGCTGTGATGTCCGTTTTGTTTTAAAATGTAGGTAGAAGGAGAGCAGCGTGTAATAGCAGGGGTAAAATAATGAACCAAGGATTAACCAATCGTTAGGATTCGGAAATTGGAACAATAAGATCGCCAACACGCCTGTCCAAACCACGGACAGAAAAATGGTGAGAGTGCGTAAATAAGGAGTACGAGTGGGATATACGTAACGTACTGGAATAAAGACACAGACCGCGAGAATAATTACGACAGCCCCATTCAACCATGGTGGCGCATTACAGACATGCAGGTAGAACGCTAGGATATTCCAGTAAGAAGGAAAGCCCGTAAAGTAGAAGTCTGTAGTTTTTGCGTTTGCTTGGCAAAACCCGTACGCGCTGGCGAGCAAGGGAATCCCCACAAACAATGCGTGAAAATTTGCAGGGAGCATGCCGAATTCGTGCAAAAAAAGCACAGGGCAAACGACGAATGTCATGTAATCTACTATGTCGTCGAGTTTGCTCCCGTCGAAACGGGGTAAGACTCTCTTAACGTTGATGGCTCTCGCCAATGAACCGTCGGTTGCATCTATGAGCACGGCGATAAGCATCCAGAAGAATGCTATTTGTGCGTGCCCTTCAAAAATAGCGATGATTGAGAAGACGCC
>CAZSWX010000318.1:0-2935 GCA_964610865.1 uncultured Enterobacteriaceae bacterium | reverse complement strand
GAACTGTAGCTATCCTGACGATCCTTCCTATTAGCCGGGCGAAAAAACACCGATCGCCACAACCACATAATCGTGTCCCGAAAAGGGATACCCACTTCATGCGGTACGTTCTTCTGAGCGACCGCAGGGACGCTACGGAGGTAGGCAACTAAAGCTGTAGCATCCGCATCTGTCATGCCGCTAAATGCCGGATACGGCATAACAGGACTCAACGCTCTCCCGCCACGCCCCACACCCGATCGTAAAGCCTCGACAATCTGCCTGTCGGTCCAGTCTCCGATTCCGTGCAGCGGGTCAGGCGTAATGTTAGTCCCATAGAATGTACCGAATGCCGTAGTCACCGGACGGCCACCGGCGTTCAGTGCGCCCCCCGCACTTGTATGACAGCCGCATCCGCCCGTGGACGCAAAAAGGTATTCCCCTTTTGCGATCAATTCCTCATCCGCGGCGTGCGAAAAGGTGTCTTGCCAGAATAGAAGGAGAATTGTTATACCCGCGACTGCGAGGATGCGTAATAACATCGATGTAGCCATACTAATCGGTAGCCCCTACTCTTGCGTCCGACATCCAAGCCGGCGCGTTTCTTGGGCGCTTCCCTCACCTGCTTCCCCTTTGACGGGTCCGCTAAGTCTGGTAGCATTCGCGAATGCGCCCGTTCGGTCTCAGCGTGAGTATTTGTGGATTTCTCGTACTGGGAATTTCCGCCAGTCTCTACCTCTTTTCTTCCATCGGAGAATTGTCATTGTACAACAACTGGGGATACACGGTGTACGCCGGGTTTGAGACTGCTGCAGGCTTGACACCCGGAGCGCCAGTAGAGATAGCCGGGGTCCGGGTAGGCAGAGTTGATTCCATAGATCTAGAGGGAAAGCGTGCGCGAGTTACACTTACCATACGCGATAATGTTCAAATCCAAGAAGACGCTATCGCATCAATTCAGACGAAAGGCCTCCTAGGAGGACCCTACCTTTTCATTTCTCTTGGGGGCTCCGAGCAGTTGGTCGGCCCCGAGGGCACACTAAGAGAGACCATATCGCCTATAGACCTTCCCGGCCTTATGTCTGCGTTTATCGAGAACCGCAAGAATTCTGGCGCACTAATGACCGAATGATGCTCCACTCACCGTGGGTGCAGCGCCATAGGTCAACCATTACACCACACGCCCATTCTTTTTTTTACGCCTGTACACCGCTGGTTTCATACGAACTCGACCGCAACGCTGGCACTGCCATTTCTCCTTTTTATGTGGTCGATGTGACGACACTTTCATTTTAATCCTGCATTTCTTACAGAACATAACCCATAGCCTTTAGCAGGTTATTAGTTCTACTCAATACCTGGGCTTGCCTGTTGAGACGAACAGCGGTATGGGAAATCCTACGCCTATGAGGACAGGAACGAGGGCGAAAACTGCCTTGAGGAGCAGAGACGAATGTTAGAACCGTACAGAGTGCTAGACCTGACGACGGAGAGAGGCCTTTTGTGTGGCCAAATCCTAGCCGATCTCGGCGCAGATGTCATAAAAGTAGAACCTCCGGGCGGTGCTTCTGCACGAAAACTCGGGCCATTCTACCAAGACAAACCAACCCCAGAGAATTCGCTATATTGGTGGGCGTACAACAGGAACAAACGTGGCATTACGCTAGACGTGGAACAAGCCAAAGGCCAACAGGTACTCCGCGACTTGGTCAAAACCGCCAAATTCTTCATAGAATCGGAGAATCCAGGTACTTTAGAAAAATACGGGCTCGGCTATGAAGAACTTGCAACCATAAACCCAGAGCTAATCTACATATCCATTACGCCATTCGGGCAAGACGGGCCTAAAGCCTCATATGCGGACAGTGATTTGGTTATTTTAGCATGCAGCGGGCCTCTGGTTATCACGGGCGACGAAGACCGGCCACCGGTTCGACTTAGCGTTCCGCAAGGGTACCTTCACGCTAGCGCGGCTGCCGCTCCAGCGGCACTTATTGCCCTGCACGAATCTCATCGTTCCAAGAAAGGGCAGCATATCGATATTTCTGCCCAACAAGCGGCCGCGCAGGCGACACAGTCGACCATTCTTTCCGCTCCCCTGAACGACGCAGAAACAACACGTATGGCCGGCGGCGCCAAGATGGGACCACTAAATATCCGCTTACTGTGGCCAGCGAAGGATGGAAATGTCTCAATCGCGTATCTGTTCGGCTCGGCGTTCGCCCACTTTACTAAACGGCTGATGGACTGGATTTACGAAGAGGGTTTTTGCGGGAAAGATGTACAACAGATGGACTGGGTCGGAATGGGGGGCCTTTTGTTCTCCGGTGATAAGAAGACACTCGCCGACTACGAACAGCTCAAAGAGATTGTTGAACGTTTTACTCTGACAAAGACCAAAGAAGAACTGTTTGAAGAGGCTCTCCGTCGAGGTCTTCTGGTGGCTCCTGTAACAACCATAAGTGAAGTCGTACAGAGCGAACAGTTGGAATCTCGTGAATATTGGACCTCTGTCCAACATACGCAGACAGGCAAAGCTTTTTCATACCCAGGGCCTTTTGCTAAGTTCAGCGCGGCCCCAATCGCGTACAAGCGCGCATCCCCCCAAGTAGGCGAACACAACGCTGAAGTCTATAAAGAACTGGGATTGGCCTTAGAAGAGCTTTCGGAGCTTCGAAAACAACAAGTAATATAAATGAGCCCGATCCAGGGAGGTTATGTATGAGCAGCAATACTCACGTGCCCGAAAATAAAACACTGCCACTTTCTGGGGTAAAGGTCTTGGACTTCATGTGGGCTATGGCTGGTCCCGGTTCTACGCGCATTCTCGCCGACTACGGGGCTACTGTAGTTCGAGTCGAATCCACTACCCGATTTGATGCGGTTCGTATGGTCGGGCCCTTCCAGAATACCCTGCCCGGCCCCAATAATTCAGGGCTCTTCAACAACATGAACA
>CAZSWX010000317.1:0-2937 GCA_964610865.1 uncultured Enterobacteriaceae bacterium | reverse complement strand
ACACTACAGTTGGATCGCATTGGAGTGGCATATTTAGATGAAGTCTATTTAAGAAGACACTCGCAATTAAGAGCCGCTCGTTAGCCACGGCAGCTTCCTTCTCTATTAAAGACGCAATTGTAAGGATCTCGTGTTTGGTAAAACCCATTTTTTTCGCCTGGAGCTCCATGGCGACCGTAAAAACATGCCCCGACCTATCTAACATACGCCCGAGAAAAGAATCGGGCGAACTTTGCTGCGTTACAAAGTATGTGTCAGGATACAGATACCCTTCTGGCCCTAACTCGCTCAAATTCCAACGTGACAAAAATGCTTCGTTGGTTCCTAGCGCAAGTATTTGTTCCTTCGATCCAATTCCTTGAGTTTCCAGTGTGAGAGCTATGTCGCGGAAAGTTTTTCCTTCGGGAATAGTGATTGCGAAGTATGGGAACTGTCCCTTTGAAAGCTCGCTCAGGACACCAAGCGGTGTCATTGGAAGAATGAAAACGTATTCACCGCTTTTTATTGACCTGTCCTGCCCTGTTATTCTAGCCCATCCACTGAATGGTTCGACGCTTTCTAGAACACCGGCGTCAACGAGAATTTCGGCTGTTGCTTTCAGATTACTACCAGGTTCTACGAAAACCCTGACGGTCCTTGGCGCCGATAGCTCCGTCCTGGTGAGAAGGTAGTATGCGTAATAAAGGCCGAACCCGCTGAGGCCTATACAGAACAAAACTACGATAGATAGGACTCTTTTCACCGTACCCAAAAGGTAGCATCGGCCTCGAGTCTACACAATGTCCACCGGTTGGATCCTACGGGGTGTCGGTTGATTGTTTTTAACTTCCTTGACTTTTTGCTGTAGGACAGGCAACGTTTGGTGCGGAAAAATAGGACCTCGAGATGGATTATCTGCGGCGAGTTACCCCAGTGTATAGACGGCGTCGAAGCGGCGACGGACAACTCCTCTTAATTGCGCCTATTTTGATCTTGAGTTTGCTCGCTTTACTCGCTCGTGGAGTTGATTCCCATGTTGACGCAGACCTGGACCGAGATGCCATATTAGCGAAAATAGAAAAACGGTTGCGGGTTACTCATGTTCCAGAGAACCATGTTTCTGTGCCGTCGGATAAAGGGTTACCGGCAGTTGCCGTAGATACGGAGTTGCGCAGAAAAGTTCATTTTATTAAGCGGAATGAGTCACTTGCTACAATACTGAAGCAGGAAGGTTTGTCCCGCGCCGATATGGCTGGCTGGTTAGCCGAAGCTAACAGGATCGATGTGCTGCGGCGTTTACAAGTGGGGCACGCTATGACGCTCTCCTACGAGTTACTGGGCGGCGGAGCCCCGGAGTTGCGCACAGTTTCTTATGACATTAACAAGCGCTTGTTACTTGTGTTAGAGAAGCGTAACGAGGGCACGGTTGATTCCAGAGTTGAAACCGTCCCAACGACGCTGGTGTGGAGAGCCGTAGGCGGAAGGATTCAAGATAGTCTCTATGAGGCTGCGACGAATTTGGGTGTGCCGGCTGGCGTAGTGGATGATCTGGCAGACATGGATTGGGAACTTGATTTGTCTTCACAGATTAGGCGAGGGGCGCTTTTTAAAATCATATTCGAGGAAATGCAGAGTGAAGGGAAAACACTCGGATTTGGACGGGTCCTGGCTGCCGAGATCAAAAACAATGGCAAGACCTATAGGACCTTTTCCATAGGCGCGCGCGATGATGGTTCGTACCTATCTGGAGAAAAGAGGCTTAAATTCCTTCGGTACCCCGTCCGATTTACCCGTATCTCCTCTGTGTTCACGGACGCGCGATTCCACCCTATATATAAACAGCGTCGACCCCATTTAGGGGTCGATTTTGCGGCGCCTACGGGTACGCCGGTCCGTGCCGTTGCGGCTGGTAAGGTTTCATACGCTGGATGGAAGGGCGCGTACGGACGTTTTATTCGCATTAATCATGCCGGCCCGTACAGCTCTGCATACGCTCATCTTCGGCGGATCAAGAGCCGTGTAAAAGTTGGCACGAAAGTAAAGAGGGGTGAAATCATTGGACACGTTGGAGCGTCCGGAGCGGCGACTGGCCCTCATCTCCATTTTGAGATGCACAAAAATGGGAAATACGTAAACCCGCTGAAAATAAAATTTAGGAACGACAAAAACGACGATTCAGAGGGGTTTCCGAAAGACGTGGAAGAGCATAAATACCTTTTGGTGCTGAAGAAAAAACTGGAAGAGTATTTGGCGGAACTGAATGTGGAAAAACAGCCTGACAATCGAATCTACGTAGCTGTTCCCCCGGTTGAGAGAGGGCCCAAACGAAATGGATAGCGCGCGGGTGGCCGGGTAAGTATTTATTCTGCCTGGCCCTCATTGCGTTGATATTTCGAACAGACTTTTCCTGACGTTTAATAATTTAGCAAGCACACTGAGCAGCATAGAAATAATTCCATCATGCTTGTCCATGTCGAAAAACTACGGGTAAGGTGGGTTGACACAGATGCTTCCGGCCGCATTCATTATACGGCAGCCTTCAAGTATTTTGAGGTTGCGGAGTGGGAATTGTTGCGGCGGGCAGGGTTTCCGTTGTCTGACCATGGAAAGACATCCGGACTGCCCAGGGTGAATGTTTCTGCCACGTTTCACCTCGCTCTGCACGTCGACGATGAAATTGAGGTGCGTTTATGGGCGGAGCATATAGGTAGAACATCTATACGATTTTGTGGAGAGATCTACAGATCCGGGGAGCAGTGTGTAACCGGGAACATCACCGTGGTTTTGGTTGATGCGCTGGAGCAACCGCAACCCATAATGGATGTTATTAGAGTGGCTCTCGAAACGGGGTAAACATCGAATCGGGAGTTGACATGCAAACCGCCCTCACATAAGTAACGGAACATGTCATACGCAGTGATTCGCACCGGTGGAAAACAATACCGAGTGACAGAGGGC
>CAZSWX010000316.1:0-2941 GCA_964610865.1 uncultured Enterobacteriaceae bacterium | reverse complement strand
GCAGGTCAGCGCGATCACCTTGTCGGGGACGGTCGAGGATCTCTATACGGTTACGGTTGACGGTGAAGAAGTTACCTATAGGAGCCAGCCCAACGATACGCTGAGCGATGTCCGCGCCGGTTTAGTGGGTGCAATCAACGCCAAGGCGGGAATTAGTGCAACGGCCAGTGCCGGCGCTACGGGCGAGGAACTGATGCTGACGGCGCCGTCGTCTGGTGTCAATGAGTTCCGGATTAACAGCCATACCAACGACGACCAGGAGAACCCGACGACGGCGGCGTTGCCCGGCGGCCGCTTCATCACAACCTGGCAGTCCTACAATCAGGACGCGGGGGGAACGGACTATGGCATTTACGGCCAGCTGCATACGGCCGACGGAACGTTGATTGGTGATGAGTTCCAGGTCAATACGTATACCGCCGATAACCAACGAGACCAAGCGGTAACGGCACTCAAGAACGGCGATTTCATCGTCACCTGGGAGTCGGAAGGCCAGGACACCTCGCTCTACGGTATTTACGGCCAGCGCTTTGATGCCAACGGCACGGCTCTTGGTAATGAGTTCAAGATTAATGTACAGACGGGACATGGTCAGCACGAGTCGTCGGTAGCGGCCCTCGACAATGGCGGCTTTGTCGTTGCCTGGAAGACGTACAGTGAGAGCACCACCTATCCGAAGATCCACACTCAGCGCTATAACGCCAAGGGTGAAGCCGACGGTAATGAGGTCAAGGTCTATGCGGACAGTGCGAGTGCTGATTACCAATACGAACCTTCGGTAACCGGCCTCGATGGCGGCGGCTACGTTGTTACCTGGCGGGATAATAGTGGCAACGTGAAGGCGGAGATCTACGGACCGGAAGGCAGGCCGGAAGGAAGCACCTTTGATGTTGATAGCAGCTCGTCCAATCACAAACCGTCGGTGGCAAGCCTCGATGGCGGTGGTTTCGTCGTCACCTGGGAGAACCGGAATGCCCAGGACGGTGGTGAGCTTTACGATGTCCGCGGCCAGATCTTTGATAACAGCGGCGCCAAAGTCGGAGCCGAGTTCCGGGCCAACACGCATCTGGAAGGGCACCAGTCCGATCCTTCGGTTACCGGCCTGATCGGCACCGATGCCGGCTTCGTCGTTACCTGGAAGAGCCAGCCGCAGGATGGCTCAAGCTACGGCGTCTACGGCCAGCAGTATGATAAAGACGGCATCACTGTCGGCGATGAGTTCCAAATCCATGCGGAGACCGAAGGTAGTCAGGAAGATCCCTCGGTAACGGCGCTCGATGACGGCGGTTTCTTCGTTGCTTGGGAATCAGCAGGGCACGATGGCGACGGTAAAGGCATCTACGGCCAGCAGTTTGATGCCAGCGGTAATCCCCTTAGCTTTACGTCGTCGCTCAAAGTGTCGGATATTACCGGTTCAACGCTCGAAGCGGTGCGCTTGTTCGGCACCGTCGAAGCCGGCGACAGCTACACGCTTACCCTTGATAGCCAGGACGCCACCTATACGGCCAGCAGTGGCGATACTATGAAGGAGGTAAGGGAAGGGCTGGTTTCTGAGGTTAATGGCACGACCGGCCTCGCGGTAACGGCAACGTTGGGTGGCGGTGTTAACGAGATCATCTTGACGGCCGATAGCGGTTCTTCCTTCACGCTCACAACAACAACGGCCAATGGTGGAACCACCGACAACAACATGATCAAGACCGTGGCGCTCGAAAGCGAGAGCGCCGTCCAAAGCACGATCAGCGGCGTCGTTATCACTTCGGCAACCACAAAGATAGGTGTTGCGGTAGATGGCGGCTCTGGTAATGACGTCCTCAGCGGTGCTGGTGGTGGCGATACCTTGCTGGGCAAACATGGTACGGACAAGCTTCACGGGCAGGGTGGCGACGATCAACTGTACGGTGGGAACGACAACGACCAGTTAAGCGGCGGCGGCGGCGCCGATACGCTTTATGGTGATGCCGGTGCGGATCAGATTGACGCGGGCACAGGCAATGATGCTATCTACGGTGGTAGCGGTGCGGATCAGATTGATGCGGGCACAGGCAATGATGCTATCTACGGCGGTAGCGGTGCGGATCAGATTGATGCGGGCACAGGCAATGATGTGATCACGGGCGGTGCCGGCGACGACACGATTGATGGTGGTGAAGGTAATGACGTCGCGGTCTTTGATGACAATGTCGACGGTTACACGATTGACCTGGTTAACAGCCAAGTCACCGACGACAATACCCTTAATGGCGACGAAGGCACGGATACCCTAAGCGGTATCGAGGTCTTGCAGTTTGGTGATGGCAGCGAGATGACACTGCCAGTGGAAGACGTACAGGAAGTTCAGGCCAACACCTACGTGGACAACAATCAGCTAAACTCCTCCATTACCGGTCTTGAGGATGGTGGTTATGTTGTCGTCTGGGACTCGAACACCCAGGATGGCAGTAATCAAGGCATCTACGGCCAGCGCTACGGTGCCAGCGGATCGCCTATAGGCGGGGAGTTCCAGGTTCATACCCATACCTATAGCCATCAGACCAACCCAGACGTTCTCGGCCTTGCCAACGGCGGTTTCCTCGTAACCTGGCAGTCGTACTCGGGGCATGACGGCGGCCAATACTATGATGTTCAGGCTCAGGTTTATGATACCGCTGGCGCGCCGGTGGGCGACGAGTTTAGGATCAATACCCGCACGACCCAAGATCAACAATACCCTGGGATGGCGTCGCTGTCCGATGGCGGCTTTGTTGTTACCTGGAGCGGTGATTACCAGGACGGTGATGGCGATAATGTCTATAACATCTACGGCCAGCGGTTTGACGCCAGCGGTAATGCTCTGGGCGACGAGTTCCGGGTTAATGTCAACCGTACGACTTATGACCAGCACGAACCGTCGGTTACCGGTTTGGCCAATGGCGAGTTTGTCGTCACGTGGTGGGATGAG
>CAZSWX010000315.1:0-2952 GCA_964610865.1 uncultured Enterobacteriaceae bacterium | reverse complement strand
CCCGGAAGTATTCGTAGAAAGAGTTGCTAACGTAGCTCATGCCAATGGTGTTTTTAGAATTACCCTAGGCGTAAATGAAGATGCGAATAATGTTCGCCCGAGCGTTCGTTTAATTATACCGGGAAATCAATTGGGGGGCCTCCTTCAAGGCATTGCCAACGCAGCTAGGAACATTGGTGAGCAGGTTCAGGCGAATTTAGGTGAAGAGACAAAAGAGGCGGCGCAGCCAGCCCAGACACAAAGGGCAAAGGCTCCTGCAAGTCGTGCACGTGGCTCTTCGGCTGGAAAAAAAGGTTCCAAGAAACCCGCCTCTAAAAGCCAGAGCACCAAGTCTAAGAAAAAGAAATAACAATCTATCGGAATACTTTAGCGGCTAGGATAGATAGTTTCACAATCTGTACATTTACCTCAATCGGGTTCCGTAAAGGCTTGCGAAAAGCCCTTTAGTATTGGGTGGGTCAGATAGGTGATTATCCGTTTTGTGCCAACCTTCATATCGGCACTTGCCCCCATTCCAGGGGTTAGGCGGAAATCAGCAGGTAGAGTAGCTATCCCAGCGACGGGTATGTCTATTCGACCACGGTAGTACGCACCTTTTTCTCCATCCAGGGACTCTTCATAGGTGTCCTCCGAAAGATACGTAAGCGAGCCGCTCACGTCGCCATATTGTTGAAAAGGTAATGCGTCGAGTTTTACAGAGACTTCGACGCCCAACTTCACATCACTTATGTCTTTGGGCGTGACATCGACTTCTAGTGTCAGCGGTTGATTGACTTGAACGAGGGTTAATAAGACATCACCTTCCCGCACGATGGAGCCAGAGGTTACTTTTGGTAGATCTAATACAATACCTTCAACGGGGGCACGGACCTCAACGTTGCTCATATCGCGGTTTAATTTGACGCTTTCTTGAGAAAGCTGAATACGGCTTTCTTCATCCTTTGCCCGGTTTTCCCCCAAACTGGAAGACCAGGATGCAACAAACTCTCCCCTGTCCGCTTTAAGTGTTGATAAATCGGTTCGCTTTGCAGCCAGGGCTGCTTTCTTCATTGCAAGAAGGTTTTTCGCATCGAAGTGAGCCCTTTTGGCGGCTAGGGTAGCATCGCGGGCTTGCAGGTAGGTCAGAAGAGACCCGTTATTGCGGTCATACAACTGCTTCCGTGCTCCCTCAATTTGGAGCTTAAGGTTTTCTTGTTCGCGAGTGATCTTGACACTCTCAGAAGCAGACTTGATTTCTTCCCGTGCGGACGAAATTTCCTGCGATAACTTGTTTATGCGGGATTTGAAGGAACCAATTTTTGCCCTATATTGGCCAATACGGTTCCGTAATATGTCCTTGAATTCTGGGCTTAAATTAGCATTTTTTGGAATTGATTTACCGCTTTTTACCAAGTCTTGTTCAAGTCTGATGCGCCTTAAACGACTTTCTACAGCGCTTAACTGCTCTTTATTACTAGCTAGATTGGTCTTGGCATCGGTTTCATCAAGAATCGCGACTAATTGGTCTTTTTTTAGTAATTGTCCTCTTTCCACGAGGACTTTTCGTATGACCGCGCTAGAGGACGCCTGCACGTCCACATTGGGTACTTTGGTGGTAAATTTTCCACGCGCGGAAACCGTAGTGTCTACGCTGGTGTTTGACGTATAAAGAACTGCAACCAGGAAAAGAGAAAGGATAATGCCGCTAGCGTAAGTAAGGGGCCGAGATGGTGGGCTATCGTAGATGGCGTCCGTATCATCAACGTCGGAATGAACTTGTTGCAATTCTATTGGAAACTCTGTGGAGTGGTCGACCTGGCCTTCATGCGCATTGGCCTGCAGTTCCCCAACCGTCTTATTGGCATCTCTAAGTTCTGTAGAGAGTTTGACCATTATATTATGGGCGGCTTGCGGATTGCTTGAGACGTATTTTAGAAAAGCGGTTTTATCGACCTGGGTGACGACAACATCTGTTTTGGCACGAGCGCCTGCGCTCCGTGGCGCACCATCAATCAAGGCCATTTCGCCAAAAATTTCTTTTTTCGTTTTTATTTCGGCTAAAACGGTTTCGCCATCAAGGCTAGTTTTGACGATTTCCAATATACCGTCTACGAGAATATAGGCATATTGAGCACTCTCTCCCTCACGGAAAAGATACGTTCCCCTTGGCAGACTTTGTTCACTCATACGATCATCTCAACAAATAGATAAACAATTTTGTTCTCTTACAATTTAAGCATTAAATGAGAGAGTTTGCTCCATTTCGATTAGTTGTGCATATAAGGGACACTGCTTCATAAGATCTTTGTGTTGTCCTTGCCCAACGACTTCCCCTTTGTCTAAAACCAGGATCCAATCAAAATCAAGGATAAACCTAAGGTCATTTGTTGCAATAACGAGTGTTTTTCCTTCAGCGATCTTATCTAAGTGCTTATGAAGGTATATCTGTGCATGCTTATCCAAATTATTAATAGTCTCATCAAGTAGTAGCAAGTTGGGAGAACTTGCCAACGCTCTAGCCAGCGCAATCGTTAGTTTGTGCGCTTGCGATAGGCTGCTGCCAGTAATATCCAGGGGTGTAGCCAAGCCCTCAGATAGATCTTTAGCAATATTTTTCAGACCGGATATTTCGAGAACATCATCAAATTCGGTGCCGCTTATATTAGGTCTAACGCGCCTAATATTTTCCTCGATGGTACCAGAAAAAAATGTCGGAAAATTATCAACTAATGCAACTTGATGCCGGTAATGGTCGAGATCCAAGCTGGCTAAATTATGCCCGTCAATTTCGACTATTCCGGAGCTAGGTCGAAGCAAACCCTGTAAATACCGCAATAAAGTAGACTTGCCGGCTGCGGATGGACCTACGACGGCGATTTTTTTTCGACCAGGAATTTGCCCTGAAACTTGTTTTAGGGCGAAGTCCTCTCCAAACTTGATAGCTAATTCTTTGAAAACATAGTTGCCGGTAAT
>CAZSWX010000314.1:2301-2981 GCA_964610865.1 uncultured Enterobacteriaceae bacterium | reverse complement strand
GAAATTAATTTACGCATGCACAGTTTTATTCCACCCGTAGCCAACCCTGCCAAGACTTGGTTAATACCGTGGGCAAAAAAAATCAATAAGGCATCGGGTGGTCGTATCAATGTTAAAACTTTTTGGAAAATGCAATTAGGCGGAAAACCTCAGGCACTGCTTGATCAGGTTCGTGACGGTGTTGTTGATATAGTCTGGACACTTCCAGGCTTTACGACGGGACGTATGCCAAGGGCAGAAATTTTTGAGTTGCCTTTTCTCCATAAGGATGCGTTATCCACAACACTAGCTTTGCAAGACTATAAAGATAAGCATTTAGGAAAAGAAACATCTGATTTTCATGTTTTATTGATGCATGTTCATGCCGGTGTCCTCTTTATGACCAAAAAACCCGTTCGTAAAATGTCTGACCTCAAAGGCATGAAAATGCGGGGAGCCAACAGAACTTCAGTATTACTACTTCAAGCCCTCGGAGCCGATGGAATTGCAACACCTTTGGGCCGAATTCCTCCCATGCTTTCAAAAGGTGTAATTGACGGTGTTTTGCTGCCATATGAAATTGCACCGGCGGTAAAGATGCATGAGTTAGGTAAATACTTCACAGATCTTGCCGCCCCAGCACGAAGGATGAATACCGCTGTGTTTACTTTTTTAATGAACAAAAAGAGCTACGCTAAATT
>CAZSWX010000314.1:0-2291 GCA_964610865.1 uncultured Enterobacteriaceae bacterium | reverse complement strand
GGTAAACATTGGGAGGCTCTTGAAGCCCCAAGTAAGAGTGTCATGAAATCAAAAAAGAAAAATAAATTTTCGACTTTAAGTACAACTGAGTCGGATAAGATCAGAAAGGTAGCGGAAGCTGTCTACAGCAAGGTCGTGTCGGAGTTGAAAAGCAAACATGGCATCAATAATGGCCAGCAGCTCATAGACGATGCCCGAGCAATGATCGCTAAATATAGCAAGTAAACTATCAGGTATAAGAGAACGTGACCGAAGGTTTCGAAACGAATTTCCGGCCCACGGATAAGGTGGGCCGGGTTCTCTATAAATACTCGGCCGCTCTTGCGATCTTTGGCAGTTTTATCATTGGTTTTATGGGTCTATCTATTACTATTAGCGTAGTTGGGCGAGCTACGGGTGTCGGCTCAATCACGGGCATCTACGATTTAATAGAGATTTGGACATGCACTGCGATTTTCGCAGTATTACCTTACTGTCAATTAATGCGAGAAAATGTTATTGTCGACTTTATCTTAACCCGCGCTTCAACACGGATGAAAGCAATTTGCGATGCCGCTGGAAGTGCCATATTTATGCTAATTGGAATATTGCTAACCTGGCGTCTTATCTACGGCGGCATAGATATGTATAACAATAACGAATCTTTTACGACGATTGGATACCCAAGGTGGCTATCTTTTCCGTATGCAGCTCTTTGCATGACACTTCTAATAGTCATCTGCTTTTATACTTTCACGCGTAGTATTTCTGAAGCAAGAGCAAACAGATTCTTTGACGAGACCCTGAATCATTCTGGTCCCGAAATTCACGATAAAAATTAAATGTTCGATTTATCCGGTTTAGAATACGGTGTAATTGGTTTCGTCGTCCTAATGGCCCTGCTTGCTTTTAGGATTCCAATCGGAGTGGCAATGTTATTAGTTGGTTTGGCCGGCTACACTGAGATAGCCGGCAAGACCGCATTACTCAGTTATCTGAAGACCGAGGTATATTATAGGTTTTCAACCTTTGATTTATCGGTCGCGCCTTTGTTTATATTAATGGGACAACTGGCATCAAAAGCAGGTTTGTCTCAAGCATTATTTACAGCAGCTAATCGCTGTTTAGGACATTTTCGCGGGGGTGTTGCAATGGCATCAGTTGGTGCATGTGCCGGATTTGGCGCAATCAGCGGTTCATCTTTAGCAACAGCCGCTATTATGGGTCAAGCGGCACTACCAGAATTAAAGCGGTTCAAGTATTCGGGCTCATTAGCAACAGGCTGTCTAGCAGCTGGCGGTACACTTGGCATACTCATTCCACCTTCGTTAATACTCATAATTTATGCAGTTATGGTTGAAGCCAATATTGCTACTCTCTTTCAAGCCGCACTCCTCCCTGGCATTCTTGCGGCGGCTGGTTACATGTTGGTTATTGCAATTGTAGTGCGGATCAACCCTGAATCGGGGCCCGCCGCGCCTAAAGCTTCACGCAAAGAAAGATGGAAATCGATCCTGGATATATGGGGTGTGCTGCTGATATTTTTATTAGTTATGGGTGGTATCTACAGCGGTATCTTCACCCCAACCGAAGGGGCCGGCATTGGCTGCGTCGGTACGTTTTTATTAGCCGTCACTCGAGGTGGAATGCGCTGGGAAGGTATTAAGGATGTATGTCTCGGGACAGCATCTACAACAGGTCTTATTTTTCTTATTATTCTTGGTGCTGCCGTATTTAGTGCCTTCTTAGGTTTTACTGAGCTCCCTAATGACTTAGCAGAATTCTTCAGAACTTCGGGCCTGCCTCCGGTCACTGTTATCATTATGATGGTTATAATTTACATTCTTCTTGGCTTCATTATGGATAGTCTTTCCATGATACTATTAACGGTACCAATCTTTTGGCCGATAATAGCAGCCTTGGATTTCGGAATGCCTGTTGATGACGTAAAGCTTTGGTTTGGTATTATTTCTCTTATTGTTGTCGAAGTGGGTTTAATAACCCCGCCCGTTGGCATGAATGTATTTGTCATTAGCTCTATGGCCAAAGATGTGCCAATGATTGAAACCTTCAAAGGGGTTATACCATTCTTCGTGTCAGACGCCGTGCGCGTTGCATTCATCGTTTGGTTGCCATCTCTAACGCTTATTTTGCCTCATTTATGGGCTTCAGAGTGAAGAATGATTTCGGGCTATCAGGCAAATCTTAGCAGGGAAACGCTAACCTCTTAGTGGACCGTAGTTACATTCCGGCTGCGATTGCATCAAGTGCCCAGCCAACGCATCAGTACAATGCCCACGGCCACCAGCGCC
>CAZSWX010000313.1:0-2985 GCA_964610865.1 uncultured Enterobacteriaceae bacterium | reverse complement strand
TACAATCATAAATGTTTTTAAAGCGCTCTCTAAAAATCCGTTAATTAGTGCTCCAGTTTTAGCTTTACCGTTTACAATTTTTGGCATTCAACTACCCGTATTAGCATCTCGTTTTCTTGATTTATTGGGCTCCGCCGCTGCACCTGCTGCCCTTTTCGCTATTGGAATGTCCTTCGTTGAAAGAACTGTTAAATCGCGGCAGAGAGAAATAGGTGTTTTTGTTATGATTAAGATGCTCGTTCACCCATTTCTTACTTGGGTAATGGTGACCTATTTTTTTGAACTTGAACCTTTCTGGGCATCTTCGGCAATATTGCTATCCGCCCTCCCTACAGCTGCCATGGCATTTGTGATTGCTCAAGAGAAAGAGGCATATGTCGGCGAAGTTTCTAGCACTATTGTACTATCAACAGTCATTTCGGTAGTTACTATTTCAGCCCTGCTAGTGATACTGCCGAATTGAATCGGATTAGATCCCCGCTGCTTGTTGAATATGTCAAGTCATGACTAAGTATTGAACAATTTGGCTTTGTTCGTGCGGTTGACATTAATCTGGTTAAAAAAATTAAATCCAGGATACATCAATGAATTTTTCAATACTAATCCCCGCAATTGTAATTTGACGCTGATCCTATAACTCTATAGAAGCAACGGCGGGCCACGACCTCCCAACGGGTCGCGACCCATCTGTGAGGATGGGAGAAGCTTTTTGAATACAATAGCCAAACCGGATGTTCGCCCGGTAAACCCTAATTTTTCTTCTGGACCATGTGCAAAACGGCCTGGCTGGACTTTAGCCGGACTCAGTGATGCCGTGCTTGGGCGGTCACACCGTTCGTTGGAGGGAAAGGCTAAGCTCCAATTGGTTCTCGATAAAACACGAGCGCTACTCAATTTACCTAAGGAATATAGGATCGGTATTGTGGCGGCATCTGATACGGGAGCTATTGAGATGTCTCTTTGGTCGATGCTTGGAACGAGGGGAGTTGATATTTTAGCCTGGGAAAGTTTTGGTCAGGGTTGGGTTTTGGATGTGGAGAATCAATTAAAACTTCCAAATACTCGAGTTCTAGATGCTGAATATGGTAAATTGCCTGACCTATCTGAAGTTGATTTTAGCCGTGACGTCGTTTTTTTGTGGAACGGGACTACTTCGGGTGTCCGGGTTCCAAATGGCGACTGGATCCCGGTTGATCGGCAAGGATTAACCATTTGCGATGCGACTTCGGCAATTTTTGCCATGGAGTTACCTTGGGAGAAATTGGACGTAATTACCTATTCGTGGCAGAAGGTCATGGGAGGGGAGGCACAGCACGGAATGCTTATTTTGAGTCCGCGTGCGGTGGAACGTCTTGAAACATATACACCACCCTGGCCAATACCAAAAATATTTCGTTTAACTTCAGACAGCAAACTCATTGAGGGCATATTCACGGGCGCTACCATTAACACCCCATCCATGCTGTGTGTGGAGGATGCTTTAGATGGCCTCAAGTGGGCAGATAGTGTCGGCGGTGTTCAGGCGTTGATCGCTCGTTCAGAAGCTAATTTGACAGTTTTGAGAAGGTGGGTAGAAGGATCAGAAGATGTTGACTTTCTCGCTGAAGATCCTGAAACGATTTCTAGTACATCCGTATGTATCAAAATTACAGCACCTTGGTTTTGCGGGTTAGGGTTAAAAGAACAAAGACGCATAACAAAGAAAATTAGCACACTCTTGGAAGAAGAGGCTGTTGCTTACGATATTAATGCCTACCGGGACGCCCCGCCTGGGCTTCGCATTTGGGCTGGCTCCACTGTAGAAGTGACAGATCTTGAAGCTTTGACGCCCTGGATTGATTGGGCAATTTGTTTAGCACAATTAGAATATACATCTTAGAGAGAAGTTGAGGATGGTTACGATGCCAAAGGTCTTAATTTCCGACACGATGAGCTCCCGAGCAGCTGAAATTCTTAAGGAGCGTGGTATTGAGGTAGATGTTATCCCTGACATGAGCCCCGATGACTTGAAAGCTTGTATAGGTGTGTATGATGGTTTGATAGTTAGATCTGCAACTAGCGTCACACCCCAAATATTGGAAGTGGCTAAAAATTTAAAAATAATAGGTAGAGCGGGGATTGGTGTCGATAATATTGATATTTTGGCTGCTTCAGCCAAGGGTGTCGTTGTAATGAATACACCCTTCGGCAATTCAATTACGACAGCAGAGCATACTATCGCGATGATGTTTGCCTTAGCCAGAAATATTGCTGCGGCAAGTGTATCGACACATGCCGGTAAATGGGAAAAAGCCAAGTTTGTTGGGGTCGAACTTTCCGGTAAAACACTTGGTATTATTGGTTGCGGTAATATTGGTTCTATTGTCGCAGATAGGGCTATTGGACTAAAGATGAAAGTCGCGGCTTATGATCCATTTCTATCGCCGGAAAGGGCAACTAAAATCGGTGTAGATAAAGTGGAATTGGACGACCTATTTGCACGTTCTGATGTTATTAGCCTTCACACACCTTTGACCGACGCTACCCGCGGTATAATCGATCACCGCGCAATTAAGAAGATGAAAAATGGTGTTCACATCATTAACTGCGCGCGAGGTGGCCTCATCGTTGAGGGAGATCTAAAGACGGCTATCGAATCTGGAAAGGTTTCTGGCGCAGCGTTAGACGTGTTCTCCAAGGAGCCGGCAACAGAAAATACCCTGTTCGGAAATCAAAAAATTATAGCTACTCCTCATTTGGGTGCCTCAACGAATGAGGCCCAGATCAATGTTGCCATCCAGATTTCTGAACAAGTTTCCGATTATTTGCTAAATGGTGCGGTCGTACATGCCTTAAATATGCCTTCAGTAAGCGCTGAAGATGCTCCCAAATTGTCTCCGTATATGAAGCTTGCCGAACAATTGGGAAGCTTTGCTGGTCAAGTGACAAATACCGCAATTAAGAAGGTCAGCGTAGATTATTGTGGGCACGTTTCCGGGCTTAACA
>CAZSWX010000312.1:0-3004 GCA_964610865.1 uncultured Enterobacteriaceae bacterium | reverse complement strand
TGGGTATGGCTATCATGGGGGCAGCTTCGGCGACTGGTGAAAGTAGAGCGGAGGAAGCCGCGAGACGAGCAATCGCCAGCCCCCTTCTGGAAGATATATCTATTCGCGGTGCCAAAGGGGTACTAATCAATGTGACGGGCGGGCATAGTCTGACGTTGCACGAGGTAAATGAAGCGGCTTCGCTCGTTCAGGAAGAGGCGGACGAAGATGCTAACATAATTTTCGGTGCCGTGATTGACGAGACACTGGATGAAGAGCTCTTAATTACAGTGATCGCGACCGGTTTTGGAGAAGAGGAAACTGCCCAAGCGAAACCACCTGTCTTGAGTGCAGTGCCAGGTGGCCGGGCAAAGATGAAGACCGCGACACCGTATCGGAACTTTGACGCGGAAACGTTGGAACAACCTGCATATGCCCGACGACGCAAGGCATCTAGCGGGACTGATTCAAAGGAACTTGCTACTTCGGATAAGGCCGACGATGCCAGTGAAGGAATCCCTGCCTTCCTCCGAAAGCAGGCAAATTAAAAGATGTCCTAGGCTGTGAGCCCGAGTCTCACTGGTCGTAGTTTTTGGATATAGGGAGAGGCTCTCGCGTGTGGCAAAGAACCGAACGGGCCCGTAAACGACGGGCTGTGGAAAAGCGACTATTCGTGCCTGGCGTAGATGGAGATATTTCAGTTTGCCTGATATATCCAAATACTTATGCCGTAGGCATGTCTAACTTAGGGTTTCAGGCGGCGTACAAAATTTTCAGTCAAAACGTTCTCTGTCGGTGTGACCGGGCTTTTCTCCCGGATCCTGAAGATGCTTCCACTGACAAGCGCCCTAGAACGCCGCTCGTTTCTTTTGAGAGCGAACGACCCCTGTGCGATTTTGAGCTTTTGGCTTTCTCTATTTCTTTTGAGACTGATTATCTTAATGTCCTTGATATTCTGGCCGGCGCTAAAATCCCACTGAATTCCAAAGAACGTGGGCCACGTCAACCGCTAGTGATGGCTGGTGGACCGGCTACATTTCTCAACCCGGAGCCGCTCGCAGATTTCATCGATTTGTTCCTCATCGGAGAGGGGGAAGAGATGATCCCCGAGTTCCTTGACCATTACGCTGCCTTGGATCGCGATGGGCCGACACGTCCGCAAAGGTTGAGGGGTTTGCGACGTGTGGGCGGCGCTTATGTTCCGGCGCTGTCTATTCCGGAATACGGCCCGTCAGGCCAACTTGTCCGCCTCTCCCAGACGGACGTTGAGTCAAGCCTTTCTCCGAGCCCCAAAGTTGCTAGACGGCTCGTAAGTGATTTGGATGCCTACACAACAGGATCCGAAATGCTTACCTCGGATACGGTCTTTGGGGACATGTACCTCGTCGAGGCTAGTAGGGGATGTGAGTGGGGGTGTCGGTTCTGTGCTGCCGGGTTTATGTACCGACCCGTCCGCTATAGGAGCGCCGACTCTATATTAGAGCAGGTTAAGAAAGGGCTTCGTGAGCGAAGCACCATAGGCCTAGTGGGAGCGGAAATGGCTAGCCAGCCGGGAGTAGCGGCCCTTTGCGATTTTATTGGGCAGGCAGGCGGTAGGGCTTCCCCCTCTTCGCTCAAGGCGGATGTAATAACAGAGGGCTTAGCTGGAGCCCTTGGTCGGAACAATAATCATTCGGTGACCGTGGCACCCGAGGCTGGTTCGGAGCGGATGAGGCGTGTTATAAACAAGAATCTTACGGAACCAGAGATTTTGCGTGCCGCCGACCTTCTCGTAGGAGCAGGAGTAAGGTCGTTAAAACTGTACTTTATGGTGGGGCTTCCTACTGAGACTATGGAAGATGTTGATGCCATCGTAGCACTGACAAAAAAAATACATGACAGATTCTGCGGAAAGCGCCCGAAAGTTGGTGGTATTACGTTGTCAGTGAATGCATTCGTGCCGAAGCCGTGGACGCCATTCCAATGGGAGCCCATGGAGGATCTTAGCTCGCTTCGGAAGAAAATGGTCCGATTGAAGAAGATGTTAGGACCCCTTTCCCGAATGACAGTCGACACGGAGTCTCCGAGGGAGGCGTATTTACAGACTCTTTTGTCTCGAGGTGACCGCCGGGTCGGTCAATTTTTGACCGATGTGCATAAGCTAGATGGGGATTGGTGGAAGACTGTTCAGCAGTGGCGGACCCGATCACAAGAGGAAGGTTGCGTGACTGGTTCGGACTTTTATGTGCACCGTCGGTATGAGTCTGATGAGTTGTTGCCCTGGGATTTTGTTGATCATGGGGTCGACAAGAACTACCTTTGGGTAGAGTGGCGGAAAGCCCGACTCGAGCGAGAGACTCAACCGTGTGACGTGACTACCTGCCACAATTGTGCGGCGTGTTAGGACAAACATGATCTTTGGTCTTGGAAATGACCTCGCGGAGGTCTACAGGATAGAGGCGGCATTAAAGAAGCCGAAAACAGGCAGAAAATTCCAAAGTCGCGTGTTTACGGAGGGTGAGCAACGGTACTGCGAACGCCGGGGAAAGGCGAAATACCAGAGCTACGCGGCCCGGTTCGCCGCAAAAGAGGCGACTATGAAGGCTTTAGGCAGTGGTTGGGGCCGCTATGTTGGCTGGAAGGACGTTGAGGTGGCTAGAAAGCCCGGCTCACGTCCTCAACTAATCTTGCACGGTAAGGCAAAAGAATTTGCTGCCGACAAAGGAATAAGCAGTCTGCATCTCGCGCTCACCCACACGGCGAATCTAGCGGAGGCTCATGTCGTAGCAGAGCAGGGGTTGCCCCTAAGTGTTCGAAAATTCTGACGCCTCAAGCGTAGTGCCGAAGTTGATGTGCTTAAGTTTATTAGTCTGCGTGATGGTCTTATTCGTTCGATAAACCGCACCGCGCGTTATGCGTTTACGAAAGCAAAGTGGCGCAAAAAGAGGCAGGTCCGCCGTGCTAAAGACCCAACGTGTGAAAGACAGCCCAAAGGAGGGAACACCATGGCGAGCGATCGGGTGATATCGTCCGATGATCATGTATT
>CAZSWX010000311.1:0-3022 GCA_964610865.1 uncultured Enterobacteriaceae bacterium | reverse complement strand
CGTTGTCAGCAACATCCCGTGACCGTTAACGTCGATAGACCCACCTTCGAGGACATACTTGGAACGGAATTGGTACAGGTTTGATTTCCGCGCGATGTTGTCAGGGACGGCATTGTCTTTATCGTAGGGGTTATATTTTGATCCCCACGCGTTGAATATCCAGTTTGTCAGGCATAGTTCAGTAGTGCCTTCGTACTCCCGGGTCAGGTAGATCGGACCATGGTCCCTGGCCCAGGCGTCGTCGGTCTCGATCTCACATAACCAAACGCGACTCAAATCGATCCCCTTACCAGTGCAAGCTTCGAGTACGCTTTCGACCGCTTGCACATTGTTGACATAAACGTTGATGCGTTCGTTCAGGTGTAGAGATAGTATGATATCGACATAGACATCGCGTACGGCAGCTAGTTCGCCAGGCCATGTATCTTCGTTGTGTGGCCAAGCGAGCCAGGTCCCGGCATGGGCTTCCCATTCGGCCGGCATACGAAACCCATGCCAGGAGGGTGTCCTCTGCGATGTTTCCATACGTTGTAAGACCTTTCGAACAAGGAGCGGTCCATGGAGTGAAAGCCAAAAACAGGGGGATTAATCGAGAAGACGTCTAGTCAGTTCATCATAGGCATCGATCCTCCTGTCTCGGAAAAAAGGCCAATTCTGCCTAGTGGACTCGATCTTATCTAGCAAACACGAAACGATTAGTGTCCCTTCTTGAGTTTCGCTCGCCTCATCGATAATGGAACCCGACGGATCGGTGACAAATGAAGTTCCCCAAAACCGTAGTTGCCCCTCTAAACCGGTACGATTCACCGCTGCAAGGTAAACACCGTTGGCTATGGCATGGCTACGTTGAATTACTTGCCACGATTCGCGCTGAATGCGATGTTCGCCAGGGTTGTCTTGGGGGTGATACCCGATGGCCGTGGGACAAAAAATAATCTGGGCCCCAGCCATAGCCGTAAGGCGAGCAGCTTCAGGGAACCACTGATCCCAGCAAAGCAAAATCCCTATAGGGCCGAATCGTGTTGATACGGCTTGGAACCCAAGATCTCCAGGTGTGAAGTAGAATTTTTCATAGTAGAGAGGATCGTCCGGGATGTGCATTTTGCGGTAGCGCCCTACAATAGATCCGTCTGCATCGATTACTACCGCGGTGTTATGAAAGACCCCAGCTGAACGCCTCTCGAACAAGGGGGCAATTATTACTATTCCGGCTGACGCCGCCAGTTGGCAGAGTGCGGTCGTGGTTGGTCCAGGAATCGATTCGGCGTTGGCAAAGTTGTCTACATTTTCACTCTGGCAGGGGTAGGTGCTACGGAAGAGTTCTTGTAGACACACAATCTGTGCTCCTTTGCTGCTGGCCTCTATGATGCTGGACATAGCGCGATCGAGGTTTGTTGCCGGCGAATCAGAGCATGCCATTTGAACAAGTCCGATGGTTATGGAGCTAGCGGCGTTGGTCGTATTCGTAACCATAGTGGAGCGGATTGTAATAGAAGATATTGGACACCTCAACAGCGGGAGCGCGACTGAAATGTCCTTTTGACAGTGGCCCAAGAGTAATTATATACTGTCGCGCGGCTAAATTCAGAGGACGTCTGAGCGAAGAGATGAGTCGACCGAAGGAAACCTAAGTGTTCGCTCTCTTCTCCCTGAGATCCTTGAGCCCGTGGCTTCCAGGCCGGGCATCCCGGTCACTAGGCAGGCAAAGAGGCGGGAAGGACGTCATACCACGTCTAGTGCTGATACAATGTCTTGGGACGTCGGACGGAAAGCAACCATTGGAGATTCTAAATGGATAACCGGATGAAGAACAGTGCTGACACGCGAGGGGGCGCAGCACCTGCGCAGGCAAATTCATCCGCGCCGGTGCTAGGCATCGGTGATTCTCTGCAACCAGGTGCTCGCCTAGTGGCGGGAACGGCTGGGTTATATCGCATTCACAATTGGGGTGGCGATTATTTCACAATAAACGAAGGCGGTGAGGTGGTGTGCAGGTTAAGTTCCTCTAGGGGCACTGGAATCTCGCTGAAAGCTTTGGTTGGCGACCTTGCAAAGCGCGGTATCTCAACTCCCGTGAACCTTCGGTTCCCTCAGATAATCGGGCGGCAATTAGAGCTCTTAACTGATGCCTTCGGGGCAGCCATCGAAGAGTTTGGGTACACACAAAAGTATGTTCCAGTGTATCCGATAAAGGTCAACCAGAAAAAAAAGGTTGTCGAAGACGTGCTGAGCTTTGGGAAGATGTATGATGTGGGGGTCGAGGTGGGGAGTAAGGCCGAGTTGGTTATTGCACTGGCACTGTGCCAGAACCAAGAATCACCGGTCGTTTGTAACGGAGTGAAGGACCAAGATTATTTGAGGCTTGCTTTGTTAGCTAAACGCATTGGAAAGCGTGTTTTTGTTGTATTAGAGAGTCTGACGGAGCTCGAACAGCTGGTCGGGCTGAGTCGGCGTCTGAATGTTAGCCCGTTTGTTGGTCTTAGGTTGAAACTGTCCGCTCGAGGGAGTGGTAAATGGGAGGAGTCGAGTGGTGATCTGTCAAAATTTGGTTTCACAACAACAGACCTCTTAAAAGGGGTACGCTTGCTTCAAAATGCTAAACTTACGGATTGTGTCAGACTTCTCCACTTTCATGTGGGTTCGCAGGTTACAGAAATCAGACGAGTGAAATATGCCGTGAAGGAAGCTGCTAGAACTTACGCAAAGCTTCGGCAGATGTGTCCTAGTTTGGATTGTTTAGACGTGGGCGGCGGGCTCGGTATCGATTACGACGGAACCCAGACTGCTTCGGAATCGAGTGTGAATTACACCGTCCAAGAGTATGCCAACGATATTATTTATTCGGTTAAGGAGATCTGCGAAAGTGAGGGCGTTGATCAGCCGACGGTGTTAACAGAAACGGGTAGAATGATCGCCGCTCCCCACACGATATTGGTCTTCGATGCGATAGACGAAATTGCGCTAGGAAACGGACCCGTGTTGTTGGATGACCTTAAAAATCGACCAGAAATCATTCAGGAAA
>CAZSWX010000310.1:0-3025 GCA_964610865.1 uncultured Enterobacteriaceae bacterium | reverse complement strand
GAGCTCAAGAAAGCACCGATCTACTGTGTTTGAATTCCCATCCGTCGCAAACATCGACCACTGGATTGCGGAGGTACCAGCCTCGCCATATTTAGCAATTCTTTTACTTTTGCTAGCCGGTATATGGGTCATCCCTTTGGCAGAAGAAATCGCTCTGGTCGCAGCTGGTTATCTATACTACTCCGATCAGGTGCAACTGCTGACCATGCTCTTCATCCTAAGTGTCGGAGTATTTGCCGGAGATTTCGCAGGATTTTGGGTCGGACGGCGGTGGGTGCGGCGGCGTAGCCACAAGATTTTTCCATTCCTAGACGGCTCCCGACACAACCGATTAACCGACCTTTTTAAGTCCTGGTTGGACAACCATCGAAATAGGGCACTCTTTATAACGCGGTTCCTACCGGGCTTACGGCTTCCCGCACACATCATTGTAGGTGCACATGGCATGCCCACGACCACCTACGCGCGTATATCGTTCGTCGCTATCTTGTTCTACGTACCAACAATCTTCGCTATTTCTTTTTCGTTTGGTGCTGAGATACACCTAGCCCTCGAGTCCCTTCAACGGTTAGGAAACCTCACCTGGACCGCGCTAGGACTAGCCGTCGTGGCGTGGTGTTTCGTACGCTTGCGGATTACCCGACAATCGCTCTTCGAGGGCCCCCGTCCGGGAGCTGAGTGATATGAATAATAAACAGACAGCAAAACACGACTGGATTGAGCGAAGCCAAAATTTTCCTTATGGTATGTAGTGTTCGGGCTGAAGGCCCACGTAGTGATTCTCTTGGAGGTGTACGCATGGCAAAGAACATCACGGGCCAAGGCCCGTCCTGGATAGTGTTTCTGATTTGGTTACTCGGCCCTGCGCTTACATTCTTCCTATTATTAACGTTCACCGGCTAATTTTAACAAAGACTCATCTCAAGCACCCCGCCAGGTCATGAATACTCCTCTACGAGCCTCCATTTTGGTGCTGACGCTGACTCAGGCGCTATTACTTCCCGTTTTGTCCCGAGCAATGGAGCCGGAGGAAACAGTCCTCGCCACCGTAGACGATCGCGAGATTCGACAGTCCGATATTCTTTCCCAAACCCAAGGGCCCATGTTCCGTATTGAAAACCAAATCTACGGTATTCAAAAAGACGCGGTCGACACGATTATCAACAACTACCTACTAGCGGCTACTGCTAGCAAGCAAAATATCTCGGTACAAGACCTATTACAGCAAGAAGTTTTGGCAAAGATGATTCGGGTGACCGACCATCAAGTTACGGAGTACTACCAGCAGAACAGTTCCCGTTTTGCTGGGAAGACGCTGGAAGAAATAAAAGAGCAGTTGAAGGAATCGCTCCAAGCACAAATGCAACAAGCTCGCGAACAATCCTACTATGCAGAGCTCCGCCGCGATTCCGACATTCACTACCGCCTGAAGCGGCCCCTCGCGCAAATCCCGTTAGAGGGCGCCCCCTCGTTAGGGCCGGACGAGGCCCCGGTGACACTGGTGGAATTTTCCGATTACCAATGACCTTATTGCGCACGGGTACAGTCTGTACTCAAAAGGATCCGGGAAGACTACGAAGACAAAATACGCATAGTCTTCCGGGATTTCCCTCTAACACATATCCACCCTCAAGCCTTCGCAGCAGCCCGGGCGGCGCGCTGCGCAGGGGAACAAGAACGTTATTGGGAATACCACGATATACTATTTTCCAAAACGAAGGCTCTGGATTTAAAAGACTTAAAGCAATACAGCGCCGACCTCAATTTGAATACAGTTGATTTCAATCAGTGCCTCGACGGCGGTTCTTATGCCGACGGTGTACGCAAGGACTTAGCCATCGGAGCCCGTGCCGGTGTCACGGGCACTCCCGCTTTTTTTATCAACGGCCGGTTCTTATCCGGGGCTCAATCATATGCGGCATTCGCTGAGGTCATTGAG
Source organism: uncultured Enterobacteriaceae bacterium (assembly GCA_964610865.1). GTDB lineage: Bacteria > Desulfobacterota > Binatia > Bin18 > Bin18 > Bin18. The sequence continues at coordinate 1,086 of CAZSWX010000310.1, read as the reverse complement.
GAATCACTCGCTGTACAATCGTCATCCGGAAGCAACGACTAGAAATAGGCCCCCGGGTTAGCAGATCTTCCGTAGGTGTGTTAGACCTTCGCACATGGCAGGAAAGAAAGGTAAAAATGCACCGGCCCAATCGTCCCCGCAAGAGGCAGAGCCTAAGAGCATGACCGGAGAAGGACACTTCTATTCTCGCCGTCTGCTGATCGGCCTCCGGATACTAGCAACCGCAGGTCTGCTAGTATCCGTCTACTTGGCGACACTGCATTTCCGAGATGGACTGACGGCCGTTGTGGACTCACCCTTCTGCGGCGCCGGCTCCACCATAAACTGCAGTTTCGTCCTAAGCAGCACCTATGCAAATCTTTTCGGGGTTCCGGTAGCACTGCTCGGGGCACTCTCTTATGTTCTCCTGATTGGTGCGACCTTCTACTCTTCAACCGCCGTGGTTCTCTTGACCACCGGCTGGATGCTTGTCTTTTCGCTCTACATGGCCGCCGTCTCCTTTTTTCAAATAGAGGCGATCTGCCCCATGTGTACTAGTTTATATGTAGTCAATGTCGGGCTATTTGCCATCAGTGTCAGCCCTCGGAGCGTCCGGGCTTCTATGCCCTTCCCTCGAATCTTGTACAGCCTTCTTGCCTATGTTGTTGTGATTATAGGAATCGCCTTCAATCAGTCTAATGACGCCGCCTTCGCCACCGCGCCTAAAGACTATCGAGCTCCAGCAACCCAGAACCTCGACACCGGGTTCGTCAGTTATTACAGACAACAGCCGGCCGTAATTCTCCAGACTGCCGGCCGGCACTCGGAAGGCCCTCTGGACGCGTTGGTTACCATCCACGAGTTTGTCGACTTTCGCTGTCCGCAGTGCGCTAAAGCACGGGACACGCTGACAAAACTTCAACATGCCAACCCTGACGACGTACGAGTCGTGTTTCGACACTACCCGCTCGATCAACAATGCAACCCTGGTATGAAAAGCCAAGTACACCCTGGCGCCTGTTTAGCCTCTATGGCGGCAGAATGCGCCGGAGAGCAAGGCGATTTTTGGGGATACGCCGACCGATTGTTTGCCGATCAAACAAGATT
>CAZSWX010000309.1:0-3035 GCA_964610865.1 uncultured Enterobacteriaceae bacterium | reverse complement strand
ACACTAATACGCCTCACACGCCGTAACTCGGGCAAGTACATGTACGAGTCGTCGGGGTTTTCTAGAGGTGTGTATCGGAAGTTCAACACTCCTGCACCCTTCAGGTCATTAGGCGCGTATAGCGGGCCCCACTGTTCCGTATAAGTGATTTGCGGGTTGAACGGGGCGACAGGCTTCGGATCCATATACAGCCGGCCTTCCCATTTCATGCGCCGCCAGAAATGCGAAGCGTAGAAACGCTCCATTTCGCCTTTGTAGTTCACGAGCTCCAGGATCCAAGGGCAACCGACGTTGTCCGTAAAATCCGGGAAGTATTCGTGGTTCCACATGGTTTTTGCACCCGCGAGCGGGTCGTTAATGTCGATGTTGGGAAAAGGGCAACCTGAAACGTAATTAAACATTTGGCGTCCGTCTTCCGACAACTGTACTTGGCCAGCGAATTTTTCAGTCGCTTCCGAATAGGCTCTAGGCCATTCGTACTTGCGGTATTCACCGACGTTCATCACCATACCCTGGTTAAGCATCCAGTTCGCCGTGGCATTCAACACATCCGCGGCCTCGGCCATATTCGACTGGTCTACTTTGTCTCCAGCCTGTGGGAACTGGGCAGACGCTGGTATCGTCCAACTGGCTATAGCAGCACAGGCGACAGCAGCGATAATATTCGTCCTTAGCTTCATATAATAAGCCTCCTTTCACGGGCCCCCAAGCCCTGGTCGTGACATTCTACACCCCACTTATATTCTAGCGGCGCGACACATTCAATAGCTCAGCAGAGGGTTTTTTTCTACTACTCAAGAAGGGGACCCTGAAGGGTAGAGCATGTTCTCGAGAGCATTTTTGGCTGATCTGCCTCTCACGAGGCCGGGGAAACTTGGAAGCCGCCGGTGTCACTGGGCGGAGTCATAGGCCGGTCGGCCGGGGCTTCTGGCGCGATGCCCGCCTCCCGGAGCAACATGGCGAGTGCTGCCAGGACGTCGGACACGGACCGTTGAGCTTCAAGGAGTTCATCATTCGACCGAGACAGTTGGATGTAGTCTTTGCGTTCCACGGAATCCACGATGGAGGACAGGGCGAACTCGTGGGCCCGCCAAGCTTCGATGTATCCTAAGTGAACGCTCACGACAGGTTCCGTTTCCGGAATGTAGTTCTCGAGCTCGGCTACGTACTCGCGAGCGGTACCGATAGCGGGCCGGAGCGTTTCCAGGACGTATTCGTCGTTAACGAATTGATCCCGCCGGACGGCGGATATAGCGTTGTTAATCCTCGCCTCGGTCGCGGCCCAAATACGGGCTTCGTCCATGTATGTGGTCAGGTCGTTCTGGACCACGTCCACTTCCGACTCTGGGGTGCAGGCAGGACTTAGGAGACAGAGGAAAAAACATATCAGAGCCGACAGGTTGGCTGTCCGGCTACCCTTTGGACAATGGTAAGCTGTGATTCGAGTCGGTCCCATGTTTATGTACCGCCTTTGTCTCGTGCGCGTCATTTGCAGAGATTCACTTTTTCTGTCTCGCAGATTCGAACATGAGGTCGCCGTAATAACCGATATTATAACCAAGGAGGACGACGGTTCTCTGGTCTGACCTGTGCGCGTAGTAAGCGGAAGAGGAGGGGTTCAGGCTGCCGACGAGGACGGTGGCCTCTTGGCTCCTGTCTCCGTTTCGAACAATGATTGTTGATGACGGTTTATCCAGTCCGTATACCGCTAAATCCTCCGCGTTATTGTCCATGATCCGAATCTCTTTCTCGGGGGTGAGGTCTTCAAGGAAACTCGCGACGACTCCTGATGTTACCGGTGCGCCTGCCGGGCGGATCACGTCCCAGGATTTGCCGTTGAATTTAAAATGGAGGGTCCCTTCTACGCGAGTGATCTCAAGCTCCCCAATTTCGGCGCGTGCGATAGGTAAAAATTGATGTTGGGGGACGACCGGTTCCACTTTCAGGGCGAAGCTTGTTGGCGACGGCTCTTCGGATAAGAAAAAGAATCCACCGAGAACGCCAGCTAAGACGTAGTATGTGGCAATTCGGCCCCAAGTCATGTTTGTCGCCTCCGGAGCACGAAAATACTTATTCCTAAAACGAAGAAGAAGGCCGGCATCATGACCACACTCACCCACCGTACCCACGAAACTTGGAGTGCGCTTAAGATCCATTGATGGCGCCCGGTCTCCTGTGCTTCCGGCCGTGCCGCCATCTGCCCGATGTCCTCCGCCAGCCAGTTTACCGCGTTGACCAACAGGTCTTTGTTGCCGCCTTGCTCGAAGAGTTTGTTGTTCGCGATGTCCGAATCTCCAAACACCAGTAGTTGAGCCCCGAGGCCATTGTCTTGTTCGTAGGCTATTTCGCCGGCGATGACGACGGGGCCGGCTAGATCTCTTTCAGGGTCGAATTCACTGTGCCCTTCCACGAGTAGCGCGGTGTCGGTGCTGCCCCAGCCACTTGCAGATGTCCGCAGTATCGGGCGCGCGAGAACACCTTCGCGGTTGCCGTACGCACGAACCACGCGTGCGAGTGAAAAAATAGGGGGCGCGTTAACGGAAATAATCATCTGATGGGCCTCGGTTGTCGGTGAGGCCCGAAAGGTCAATAACTCTCCAGCGTAGAGACGGCGCCCGGGGTCAACGGCGACTGCATCCGGTAGTTCAAACCCGTAGCGCTCGAGAAAGGCTACGACTGATGCCGGTGCCCCAGGGTCGATGAGGGCAAATAAGGCGCCGCCGGTTTTAATATATGTGTCGAGGCTCTGAAGTTCGTCTGGGAGTAGGTCAGCCTTGGGCCCGAGTAGTACGACCACGCTTGCGTCCGCCGGAATACTCGTGTTCTCGCCGAGCAATAGTTTCTCGGTCCGGTAAAATTCGTCTGTAAGCGCCGCCGCGAATTTGGAGAAGCCGAGGTTCGGGTATGCGTTGTCTATATCGCCTTCGCCATGGCCATCCAAAAAGTACACTTTCTTTTCGGTCTCTCGCGTGACCTGCAAAAGCGTCGAAATAACATCGTTTTCCCCACTGGCAAGCAAGGTACCCTTTCGCACG
>CAZSWX010000308.1:0-3043 GCA_964610865.1 uncultured Enterobacteriaceae bacterium | reverse complement strand
CCGCCGGGGCTCGAAAATTTTCCATTTGTTTCGGACGCGGTGCCTCTCCCGGCAAGAATTGACCTTTTCTCTACGTACGAAAAGAACTTCCGACTTTTCCGTACCTTTGCGACGTTACAGGCAGGTCGACGGGAGTTTGGAACTTACAATTTTCAACTGTCCATTCTCTGGCCAACGCTGTCTATGAAGGTCCAGGAACTAGTAGACGAGGCAATCACACCAACGGGCCACTTGTATACATTTTTTCACTGCTTCCCTCACCCGGACATTGTCGAATCCCTTTTCTTGCTGGCGGATACTGATCGAATATCTAAACAGATCGCCCAATGCTATCGAGGCTTGGAAGCAGATTTGCAATGGCTAGACACATTGTCTCTTCCCTCAGTCGTACCAAAGACAATCCAATCGGTTTTTACGAGTTATGCTTCTGGCAACGTTGAAAACAATACCGTCTACGATTCAGCTCGATGGGCCGCGGAAACGTACCGTCGGATCATGATGCACACTGGCTTGAGCAAAACTCTAGAGGATGAAGAGACGACTTACGAAGCTGCTCTTTATGAAACAGTCGGTGGTCAAACCTTCATTGAAGCTGAAGCCGGGGATGAACAGGAACCGGAACAACGGACTGACTATCCCCAGCTCGACGGATTGAATTTGGAGCCGGAGGAGGACTTGGACGGGACCGGATCTCCACTCTCGCCCGATGAACTTAAGGCATTAATCGAAGCCGGTGCGGACTTGAAGATACGACAAGGAAAATCCGACAATTTGAACCCCCAGGGCCTTTTTATTACAGACTTGGAAGGCAAAATAGCGTCGGCCGCAGAACTAGAGGAATCCCAAATAGAAGGCAACAAAACATCTATCAACGCACCTGCACGAAAAATTCCCAACGCCCTCACCTTCTACTATGACGAATGGGATTATAAGATATCGGACTACCGAGTGCGTTGGTGCCAGTTAAAGGAAACAATCCTCTACGGCGACGCCGGCGAATTCTTCGCGAAAACACTTGCGGATTACGCAACTTTGGCACCTGCTATTAAGAGTGAATTCCAACGCATTCGGCCGGAGCAATACAAAATAATTCGAGGTCTTGAGGATGGGGAAGAATTTGACCTGGATTCCGTAATAACGGCGTTCGCGGACCGTCGCGCTAAGGTCGCGCCATCGTCCAAACTCTACACAAAGCGACGTCAAACGGAACGCGATGTTGCCGCGCTATTTCTATTAGATATGAGTGCATCTACTGATGAGCCCGTCGATCCGATCGTGGATCAAAGCAACAGCTCAGACGATTGGGAGGAGGATGTACCCCGCCGACGAACCGAGGTTCCACCAAAACCGCGGCGAATCATTGATGTCACTAAAGAGGCCCTCGTGCTCATGGCGGAAGCTCTAGAGGAAATAGGAGACGCCTATGCCGTGTACGGCTTTTCCGGCCAGGGCCGGGACAACGTTGAATTCTACCACGTCAAATCGTTCAGCGAGTCGCTGTCGCCGACAATTAAGGGAAGGATCGGTGCGATAGAGCCGAAACGCTCAACCAGAATGGGTCCTGCTATTAGGCATTCAATAAAGAAACTCAAGGACGTCGCATCTAGGGTCAAGCTTCTCGTATTGCTGAGCGACGGTTTTCCGCAAGACATGGATTACGGAGCCGACCGCCGGTCCAACACCTATGGCATTCAAGACACTATGATGGCCCTACGGGAGGCAGACCGGGCAGGAGTGTTAACGTTCTGTCTAACGGTCGATAAGGCAGGGCATGACTATTTGCGCGAAATGTGTGAAAAATCGCGGTACATGGTTCTGGAAGACGTGGACTCTCTTCCCAGCGAATTGCCAAAGGTATATCAACGGTACATCCGACCGAACGAACCTTAATTTGCATCTCGAACTGGAGGATAAAAATGAATATCAAGGGGAGCGTAGCGTTAGTGACGGGCGGAGGCTCTGGATTGGGAGAGGCCACGGCTCGCGCACTCGTTTCTAAAGAGGCAAAAGTGGCGATATTAGACCTCGCTTCATCAAACGGCGCGGCTCTGGCAGAACAATTAGGGAAAGATGTTCTTTTTGTCGAATCCGATGTAACTGACGACGACAAATTAGAAACCGCTATAGACCGAGTGACCGAACATTTCGGAAGCGTTCAAATCGCGATTAATTGTGCCGGGATCGCCACCGCCGGGAAAACGTTGGGAAAAGGCAATCTTCCGCTAAACATTGGGCCTTTCCGTAAAACTATCGAAGTGAATCTAATTGGCACATTCAACGTTATCCGGTTCGCTGCCTCTAAAATGACCAAAAACGATCCATCAACTGACGGAGAGCGGGGTGTTATCGTCAATACTGCGTCTGTCGCAGCTTTCGACGGTCAAATTGGGCAAGCCGCATATTCAGCATCTAAGGGGGGCGTCGTCGGCATGACTCTCCCGATAGCACGTGACCTCTCACGAGATGGGATTAGATGCTGCACCATCGCACCGGGCATTTTTGAGACACCAATGTTGATGGGGTTGCCCGAACCGGCACGGAAAGCACTTGGCGCTAGCGTTCCATTCCCTCAGCGTCTGGGCCGGCCCGATGAATACGCAGCCTTAGCATGTCAGATCATCGAGAACTCAATGCTGAACGGCGAAACCATACGGCTGGATGGCGCTATACGTATGGCCCCAAAGTGATATGTGGCTAGGGCTGTGGTATATAAACGCAAAGATTCTTTTTACAAGAAGGCAAAGCGGGAAGGATACCGTTCACGCGCTTCGTATAAGCTAATAGAACTTGACAGGACATGGAAGATCCTTCGGCCAGGGGATCTGGTAATTGATCTGGGCGCATGGCCGGGTAGTTGGATTCAAGTCGCGGCAAGGGCTGTAGGGCCTCGCGGGCACGTCGTGGGTATAGATCTCGTCAGAGTAGAATCCCTGCCACACACAAATGTTACCCTACTCCAGGGAGATGCCCGCGACCCACGCTTACAACGTCTAATACGGGAGCAATTGGGTAGAAAACCTGACGTCGTATTATCCGACATGGC
>CAZSWX010000307.1:0-3045 GCA_964610865.1 uncultured Enterobacteriaceae bacterium | reverse complement strand
TGGTAAATCAAGTTGAAGAAGGTAAACAATTGACTCTGGACTTCCAAAAGCTTCGTAAGGTAGCTGCTACTGACCAGGATGTGATTCCGGTCGTGCTCCAGAACGCCGAAAACGGTGACGTGTTGTTCGTTGGCTATGCCAATGACGACGCAATACAAGAAACACTGAAAAGTAAAACCGCGGTCCTCTGGTCGACCTCCCGCAATGAACTGTGGCGCAAAGGAGCGACTTCCGGAGATGTGCTCGAACTCATTGATATACGAGTGAACTGCGAACAAAATTCAGTGTTATATCGGGTGATCCCCAGGAAAGGCGGGGTTTGCCATACGAAAGACGTGGAGGGTGCGGCGCGAACAACATGCTATTATCGGCTAACTGGGGCATCCGGTGACCTAACGTTCGTCTGACATAGGCAGGCGACGGAGGATAATTCAGATGAAGTTAGGGATATTTAGCTTCAACACCGAATACTCGATGCCGGCAGCGGAGTTGGCGGTGGCGTGCGAAGAGCGAGGTTTCGAATCGCTGTGGCTGCCTGAGCATACTCATATACCGGCAGTCAGAGAAACCGAATGGCCGGCTGGTGGGCCCTTGCCCAAAGAATACATACATATGGCGGATCCGTTTACTAGCCTAGCCGCAGCGGCGACGGTGACCGAGAAAATCCTTCTCGGAACCGGGATATCATTAATTATAGAACATGACCCTTTAGTTCAGGCCAAGCAGATTGCGACGCTAGATCGGATTTCTGAAGGACGATTTATTTTTGGCGTTGGTGCTGGCTGGCTCAAAGAAGAAATGCGCAATCATGGTACCCCACCGAACCGGCGTTGGCAGGTGTTCAGAGAACATTTGGAAGCGATGAAAGAACTATGGACCTGTGAAGAAGCCTCGTACTGCGGCGAGTTCGTGAATTTCGAGAAGGTTTGGTCGTTTCCGAAACCCATTACTCGTCCACACCCGCCTATTATTCTCGGCAGCATGAGTTCTAAAATCGGTCGCCAGTGCGTGGTTGATCTGTGCGATGGCTGGATTCCTGTAGAATCGATTATCGATGATTGGCAGAGTGCCATTAGTGACCTGAACGAGAGGGCGATCCGAGCTGGGCGGGACCCTGAAACTATACCGATCTCTTTTTTTTGTATCGACGTTCCGGAAAGGGATAGATTGGTACGCTACCGCGATTTGGGCGCAGTCCGAACGGCGGTGCGTATCCCGACTGAAGGCCGAGAAGTGATTTTACCTTTCCTGGACAAATATGCGGAGATAGCCCTGGCGCTCGCGTAGGCGGGACACTCGGTTTCAACTACGGTCCTATGTCGGCTGTAACGTCCGAATCGGGGCGTTATCGAAGAATGCTAATATGTTTTCGATGGTTTGGTCGAAAAAGATCTGGAGTGTTTCCCGGGTAACATACCCCATATGCGGTGTGATGACGGTATTTGGTTTGTTACGTAGTGGATGGGAGAGGGGGAGCGGTTCTTCGTCAAAAACGTCGAGCCCGGCCCCGGCGATCCAGCCGTTATCCAAGGCCTGGATAAGGGCTGCTTCGTCAATAATGGGTCCGCGGGAAGTATTGATTAAATAGGCGGTCGGCTTCATGGTTTTCAATTCTTGAGCGCCAACGAGACCGCGAGATCGATTACCCAGCACTAAATGTATTGACAACACATCTGACTTGGAAAAAAGCGCCGCTTTGGTGACTATTTCGGTCTCACAGGCGGATGCTCTCATTGCCGTGAGGTTCGGGCTCCATGCGAGAACCTTCATTTGGAAGGCTTGCCCGATCCGGGCAACCTGTGCTCCGAGTCTGCCAAGGCCTAACAGTCCGAGGGTCATTCCATTGAGCCCGGACCCCAGTGTAACCTGCCATTTGCCCAAACGAGTCTGTGTGTCTTCTCTAGGGATATGACGCGCCAAAGCTAAAATCAGGCCCCATGTCAACTCCGCCGTTGGGTATAAAAGTCCGTCCGTTCCGCAGACCACAACGTTACAGTCTTTTGCTGCCTCCAAGTCGATCGCGGCATTGCGCATACCTGTCGTGGTCAGGAGCCGTAGCTTCGGGAGTTGTTCAATAATTTTGCGCGGGAAGAGGGTACGTTCCCGCATAGCCATGATCACATCAAAGTCCCGTAGGCGTTCCACTAGGGAACGGGTACTCGACACATGGTCGGTAAAAAAAGTTACATCGATATCGTTAGGCAGAATGGTCCAATCGGTAATAGTACTTCCAATATGCAAGTAATCATCTAGCACCGCTACACGTCTCATAAGACTCCAGTTCCTTGCCGGGCCGACGTCATTTATTTAAACGAACGAATTTCTGAAGGACATGCCCGTCGAGCGGGATCAAGCCCTGTTTTCCTCCGGCACTGTAGTTGACCTCGCTAACGTACAAGTCGCCTCGAGAATCCGCCCAGATTCCGTGCGGTGCGTAGAAATTACCGGGTTCCAGACCATGACCTCCAAACCGCTGTTGTATTTCACCATCCAAGCTCAAGACGGCAACGCTCGACGCAGGCTCATGCGGAGGTATTGCCGCGCCCAAATTATTGGGCATGTGAGCCACTTTAAATCCAAGTTCGGCCACGAAAAGATTTTCATCCTTGTCTATATACAGGTCGTCGGGACGTTTTACATGTGCCCATTCGGCTAAAAACTCTCCGTCGCCGGTGAAGACTTGGATTCGGGAATTTTCGCGGTCAGCTACGTAGACTGTTCCGCGCCGGTCTACGGCGATAGCATGCGGAATTTTGAACTGACCCGGGCCACTCCCGGGCGCTCCCCACGACAATTCCAGATTTCCGTTCGGGGAAAAACGATGCACGCGCGCGTTGCCGTATCCATCGGCGACGTACATGTGTCCGTCCGGACCGATAGCGACATTTGTGACCATGTTGAAAGGTCCGGCGGCCTTTTTTACAGGAGTGGTCCAGGCTTCAAACCCGGTGTCTGACGGCTTATCTTTTTCGCCCAGTGTCAGAATTAACTCGCCGTCCGGTTTGAACAAGCGAACCGTGTGATCGAAATTGTCGGCGCAATAGA
>CAZSWX010000306.1:0-3046 GCA_964610865.1 uncultured Enterobacteriaceae bacterium | reverse complement strand
TTTTGGATTATGTAAAGGACAAACTCGGCGAACCCGCCGTGGAGGAAGCCTGGCGCTCGGGGTGACGGAGGAGGCGCGGGCTTGGAGTTTTGATCAAAAAGACGTCTTGTATTACTGTGCCCACACCAAATTATGGTTTGAAGAACAGCCAAAGGAGTGGGGCATTGATGTCTTCAAGGCCGAATATGGCGATTTTGACGACCAGGGACGCGTGGTTGGAAAACCATGTTCGGTGACAAATTTTAAAGCGTCTCGGACGACCGGCGGTAACGATGTTGATCCTGAATAAAGCGGACGGCGATCGGCTACGGCTGATTATAGTAATAGAACATGGGGTGGGTGGTCTCTGACAGAGCGTCGCGCCCAACCCTTGACTGTCAGAGATTAACGGCAACGGCTCGCGCAAAAGTTGTACGTGGAGTAATTACCGGTATGAAACAGGGGGATCATCTTAAGGCGCGGCGACGATTCTACACTCACCATGCCATCAACATCGGGGACGGTTTCGTGGTCCAGTATGGCCGTGGGCTTTCAAACAATAGGGTTTCCGTGGTCGAGGTGGTCCGGATTGCAGAGTTCGCCAATGGCGTCGATGTGCAAGTCGAGGGGTATGAGGCCTCTTTCAGCCGGCCTAAAATTGTCAGGAGAGCACTCAGTCGCGTCGGAGAGGCACGATATCATGTGTTACGTAACAATTGCGAGCATTTTGCCTATTGGTGTCGTACAGGTCACAGCAGCAGTCCCCAAATAGTAAAGCACGTGGAAAGACTTAAGATGGGTGTTGCCAATGTCGCCATAGGAGGCGTCCGTGCCGGGGTGCTTGGATTGCTCTGCAGGCAGATGCCTAAGTTTGTGTCTGGCCGTATTGGCCGGGCGGTTCGGACGCCGTGGCTCTTCGCTGCCGATGCGGCGCAAGTCCTTGTTAAAAACGCTGCGGTAGCGGCAGGTTTGGATATGGAACAATCCCGTCGCTACGGAAGAACCGCGGGGGCGTTTACCTCCGCAGGTATTGGAGCCGCAACGGGCGGACCCATTGGGGCCTGCGCGGCGGTCGGAGTCTGGTGGTCGGGGGACCAATTAGAGCGCTTATTCGTTCAGGCAATGCCGGATGGCGGACTGACCACGCCACTGTTACAAAAAGGCGAGTGTGACGAAATTTGGCTGTCTTTAAGCAGACATGAAAGTTGTTTCGGGAGGTCGAAGAGACGTAGAACTGGTCGCGTGTAGGTATGGGGAGTGTCTTTAATTCCGACGGGAGTTGGGGGAGAGGTTGTAGATGGCAAGGAGAAAGCGTGTCCACACTCTGGCGAGTTTTGTTGTCAAGATATCGCCGGGGCGGGGAAAAGGTGTATTCGCGAACGTTCGGATCGGTAAGGGTGAAACGATAGGTTACTACACCGGTGATATACTACGGGACTGGCATTCTACTCGAGAGCCCTATAACTCCTCTCTCTATTTGATGTACGTCTGCAAAGACCATTGGATTAACGCGGTTGGACCGCGTTCTAATTACACGAGGTATATTAATCATAGTTACAGACCAAATGCGGAGCTGATTGTGTCCACGCGTTGGAAAACGGCAAGGATCGAAAGTCTTCGTGTTATAAACCCCCACGAAGAAATATTTTACAGCTATGGGGACGAGTATTGGGAAGCGTTGGACGTTGAACCGTTGTGAGGGTCTTTTACCTAGTCGAAAATCACGATCTTGAGTTATGTAAGGCGATGATGTTACATTTTCATAAAGGACGGCAGGTGGCCTGCGCTCTAAAGAGCTGAGGGAGAGCTTGGAGCGTAAGGATAAGGAGGGCGATGAATGGGTGACGTTCGACAAACGGCGACTCTTGGTGCGGGCTGCTTCTGGTGCATAGAAGCTGTTTATTTGGAGGTTGACGGGGTGGATAGCGTGGTATCAGGGTATACAGGGGGCACGACTCACAATCCCACATATGAGGCTGTGTGTGGCGGTGGCACCGGACACGCGGAGGTCGCCCAGATAACGTTTGACCCTGAAGTCATCTCCTTTTCCGAAATTTTGGATATATTTTGGCAAACGCATGATCCCACTACGTTGAATAAGCAGGGGAACGATGTGGGTACACAATATCGGTCGGCGATCTTTTACCACGACGAAGACCAAAGACGTGTGGCAATAGCATCGAAAGCGGCGGCTGACGCGGGAGACCTCTGGGTCAACCCTATAGTGACAGAGGTGGAACCATTAACCACTTTTTACGCTGCTGAAGAGTACCATCAAAATTTTTATCAACAAAATCCCTACCAGCCGTATTGTATGATGGTCATACACCCTAAAATGCGGAAATTTCGCAAAGCATTTAATAAAAAGATCAAAACAACGGTCTCTGCGGCCTAGGTTAGCGTGCCAGGGCCCGCATCAATCCATGACCAGCGAAGGAGTCGCGGATGACGACGAACCTCGAATGGATGGGCTGTGCAACTTTCCGCATGACGGTCGACAACGAACTGGTTGTGATGCTGGACGCGTACGTGGACCGTGTACCTTGTGCGCGTTCCACTGGGGTAACATGCGCGGAGATCGAGCGGGCGGATTGGATCGTCGTAGGACACTCTCATTTCGATCATCTATATGGAGCGGAACGTATAGCCAAGAATACCGGGGCGACGATTATTGGGTCCTATGAATCGATCCGAATAATGCATGAACAGGGTGTTCCCGAAGACCAACTATTTCCTGTTGCTGGAGGAGAAAAGATTCGCCTGTCCGAGGATGTGGTAGTCGACGTTTATCCCAGCCAGCACTCCTGTGTGTGGAGTAAAGATCCGCTCCCTGGCTCGAGCGTTGTCTGTATTGGTGAAGTGGGCGTGACGTATCAGGAACAACGGGACAAAATGAAAAATTTATGGGAACAACTTCAGGCTATGGGGGACGAGGTCGTTAGTCACCTGAAGGCGTCCGCGCAGGGTGCTCGGGGTGACGGCGGAGCATTGCTCTTTCATTTTCAAACGCCCAATGGGACCCTTTTGTATCAGGATACTTCCGGCCACTGGAAAGACATTTTGACAG
>CAZSWX010000305.1:0-3050 GCA_964610865.1 uncultured Enterobacteriaceae bacterium | reverse complement strand
GAAGTTAGATACATCTGTTCGAGGACTTATCAAAAGAGTGCCGTTAACTGCGGTTTCAATTCTTTCCTTAATTTGATAACCGGGCGCCAAAAATATATCTGAGTTTATAATACCACACATTTTGTGTTTCGTTTCTTGTAAATAGTCGAGAATATCGTTGACATAAATGACGGGTTTTCCGGCTATTATTCGCCCATCGCGAGGTGGAGGTAGAAACTTTACGTTGGGGAATTTACCTGCCAATTTATCGATTTCAGACTGAGTGTTAAGGGAAACGATTTGAAAACCGTAATCTAGCCAGCTTTGGATAGCCTCGTGTTGAATATTTACGCGCTGTTCCGGAACCAGGCTTGTAACGAGGCAAACTTCAGTTGTAATTTTCATTGCCATAATGGAGCCTAATACACAGGTGTTTAATTGTAGGCCTTAGTCCCGGGAAATCTCTTCATAGAACTCAAATCCCATTCTTTGACTTTGTCGATTTTTATGATTCGAAGAAAAACAATCTGAAGCCTTATCCAGGTCCTTAAGTGGTAATTAATTGCCTTGGGGTTCTTAAGTAAAGTCGCATAGGCGCCATGTCTAGTTCCCTGCAGCTTGTAGTAGACAGATGACGACTAAAAACCTCCGCCGCCAAACCCGATAGAGGAATCGCGGGTTGCGACGGTACCGCTTCTCCGTTGACCGATAGATCGTTTTCGGCTCGGCTTATGCCAATCCGTTCCACGACTACCTGATAGGAGGGTTTCATTTTCTCAAGGCCAATGGGAAATGTTTCCAGGTCCGACTCATCGAAAGCGGTACCGCTCGTACCCCAGACGCCGGAAAGTCCTTCGACAGTTAACGAGCCAATAGCCATATAGTTCTCGGTTTTGATGCCATTAGCTTCGCTGTAGCCTGCTTCGAAATCGGCCCCTACGGCACACCGTATTTTAGGCGAGGTATTATCCGTATTCCTCAGGCCGGAGAGATCGGATTGCAGCAAATAGCGCCAGGCGGCATTGCCACCCTTTCTGATATCGTTCAGTGCTGGGCGATCTGAATGTCGATTTGTTGATACGGAGTAATATTTGTTAAAGGTAATTTGAACTGTTTCCATCGTTGTTCTTCGGGTAAAAAGAATAAGGCAGGTCCAACAAAACCGCGCTGATTAAGTTCTTCAGGATAACTCTTAATTACGGTCAGAAATTCTTGCCAAACACCTAGGTAATCGTCCGCCAACCCATTTGCTAGGATTTTTTTGTCTATTTCTTCTTGGTACCTTCCCCTGTCTTCCGATAATTGTCCATCGTGCTTCCGGAATGTTCCCAATATCGAATTTAAACAAATGTAATTTTCATGGCAGGCAAATCTGCGCCAGAGATCAAAGTCTCCTGCGTAAGCAAGGGTTGCATCTAATTTTCCTCCAGCTTCATTCCACAACTCAATTTTCCAGAATACACCCTCTTGTTGAAGGTTATCCAGCTTTCGTCCGTCGTGGAGACAAGCTTTTAGTGTTTTTGAGGGGTAAGGTTCAGGGTTTAAAATTTCGACCTGGCATCCATCAGAGTTGAGTATAGACCGCCGCCCACCGATCCATCTTATTTCTGGGTTGTCCCGAGATGCTTGAAAAACTAACTCAATAGCTCCAGGTTGTATTATGTCTCCAGCATTTACCCACGTCATCCAACGCGATTTATTATGGGTTCCCTCAAGAACCTCAAATGCATTATTTAATCCTTCATACAGTCCCCGATCTTTCTGAACAGAGTACGAAAATTGGAGGTCCCGACAACCAAGTGGCAAACCGCTGTTTTTTAGGAAATCCTGCCAGAACTGAAGTCTTTCCTGAGTTCCATCATCGGAACCGCCGTCTTGAACGTGATATTGCAAATCGAAATTACCGCGCTGAGTCACTACTGACAGAACCGTTTCATCGATAAATGATCTTGAATTCAAGCACACAGTTACAACACTAATAACGTTATTCAAGACACTTCCAATTGATGCGGCCTCGGGCCTGATTTAATGGAAAATTAGCCAGTTTAATCTTCCATTAATCCGATAAGTTTTTCAAGTAGTGGTGATATCAATCTATCCAGAGATAGGTGTTCATCAAAAAATTCAACGCAATTCCCACGTAAATTAGTAGGGTCAAAATTACAGAGGCTCAAAGGTATATCTATAGGCGTTTTGACCACAACACCTAACTGGTATTTCTTGACATATTCGCTCAGAATTCCAATTTCATTTGTCATCACTGGCACGCCATGCTGAAGGTAAGTTGCAATTTTGCCAGAAGCCATACCAATATTTTTTATATTTTTTCCGTCATATTCACTGTGGTACGTCGCATTATAAAGCGCAATACCAAGATCTGCTGAACCTAATAACGTTTCAAGATCTGATTGATTTTGTAAAGACGAATGTGAAAGATAAAAATTATTATAATACGTAAATTCATTCAAAAATTTAAATAAATCACCTTCAATCCCATATCTTCCATGAAGCACAAACACCCAATCCTGAGGCCATGCCTTCAGAGTTTCAACGATTTTTCGATATAAGGTATGGTGGTGCAAGCCACCCATCATCATTGCAATTTTCTTATCAACTGAAATACCAAATTTTTCTCTCAGGTATAAATTTCTTTTTTGTTGAGAAATCGGTCTGCCACCAAAAGGAAGAAACCAAATTTTGTTCGGATCAATATTTGTTTCTTTGCACAGCAACTTTGCCCTCTCTGAATCTTGGCAAATTGCGGCCGAGATGTGTAAACAGGCTTCCCGCTCTTGGTCCTTAAATTCAACACTAGTCTCATCTTCAAAAAATATTTCATAACTTAAATAAATATACGGAATAGACAAAATTCTAGCAATTTTGGCCGCCTCTATCACACCATCTCTATCAACCCCAATAATTAAATTCCAATCTCTATATTTCTGTCGCGAGATGTTAGTGTCATAGAACAATATTTTGGAATTTGGATGCGGGGCAAATTGATAGAAAAGATATTTTCGACAAGCGATTTCAACATAAATTCCTAGCTCACATAAAATTTCAACAATTCC
>CAZSWX010000304.1:0-3053 GCA_964610865.1 uncultured Enterobacteriaceae bacterium | reverse complement strand
ATCGAGGGACGAAACGTGGCGGACGCATACCCAACGCGGTCCACTTGGAATGGCTCAACTATGTCGATCCTAAAACGAAGAAGTTCAAGTCTGCTGCCGAGCTCTCTCTGTTATTCGAGGATCTTGGCATTTCCCGTACATCTAAAGTCGTCACGTATTGACAAGGTGGCATCCGTGCGGCGCACGGATTGTTCACACTGAAACTACTTGGCCTCGACCAAGTCCGCAACTACGACGCCTCCTGGGCGGAATGGGGAAATCGCGAAGATCTTCCCATTGAAACGTAGGGGTACGTGTCACACAACGTATTTCGTGCCGATCTATGAAAATGAAGATCTCGTTCCTGCTTTTTCTAACCATTGCTTACCTTTCACCGGCGAGTGTCGCTCTGGGCGAAGTGGAAACAAACCCCAAAAGCCAGGTAGGCAACATCGTTGTAAGCTCCGGGGGAAACAGAGAAGAGCCGACAACAGTTCGGGCGAGAGTTTTCGCACTGGAGACAAACAACTTAGTCACCAGCGGCCAATTCGGAAAACACATTGTAGTACCTGCTGGCAGGTATCGAATTGAAATCGACGTAATAGGTGGGAAAATTTCGAGAGACCGTGTCTTAGTCCGAGAGGGAAGGACGAGTACCGTCATCATCACGGAAATGGCCGAACTTCAGGTCAACGTCTTAAACAAGATAGACCAAGACCTCGGAATCGGGGTTGAATTATATGACGGTACCTCTAAAGAACTGCTTGGGGAATTCCTCAGTGGGGAACGCATACTAGCCCTAGCCGGGACGATAGATATTAAAGTACGTATACCGCCCCAGAGCCAATGGTGGCGGGACGTTCAACTGCACCCAGGCGGGTTTCAGCAACTAACCTTGAAAGAGCAAATTCGGGGATCTTTGCTCGTCCGCCCCTTCCTCAATGAACGGGACATAAGTGATTTGGCACACGTAATCATATATGACGCGGGCACGCAAAAGGAAATCGATAGAAGCGAGCCAGGCACCGAACACAAATTTGAACTCGAAAAAGGGGAATACGACGTTTTCGTTTCTAACCCCACAGGCAGCGGAAAGCCCTTTGCCGTGGAGAGGGCTGAAATATTGGACGAGGACACAGTCGAAAAACACGTCGTCTTAGATTTGGATGCGCCGGACCTAGGGAGTGGCCAATCCAGAGCGCCTCAACCCCAAACGTTCTAGACCTCAAGAGCCGTTTCGTCCCCCGCCACGTTCGTCACGGAAAGAAAAACTATCTACTACGTAAGTAAGGGCACCACTAGCCCGAAGACAACAACCGCTGCGGCCAAGACAATCGCTGCCCACGTTGCAAACGGAGGCTGGAAATCTAAAGGTTCCCTGCAATGCACGCAGTGGGAAAGAAACGATCCGCCGGTTAGATAAACTCGGTTCCATTTGTTACAAGAGGGACATCGCGGCTTCGGGCGCGCACGTAGAATTGCTGGCAACTGTGACAACGTTTTCGTCCTCTTTTCCATAATCTAGCCTCGTGGCCGACCCTTCGTCAACCAGCACGGTATCGGTCGCATGTCTTACTTCCGGCCGTCATCGTAATGTCGGTCTTTCAGACGCGGCGTAATGAGCGTCATCAACTCTGAGTGAAGATGTCCGTTGCTTGCGACCAAGCCCTGCAGAAGCGTCTTAGGCTGATTAAACAAAATGGGAGTATCTTTTAGTGTTGTTACTTGCCCCCCTGCTTCTTGGACCAGTATCGTCCCCGCACAAATATCCCACTCATTTTTTGGGACCAGCGTGAATGATCCATCTGCCTTTCCCTTAGCGATACAAGCGAGCTTGTAAGCGATACTGCCCATAGGTTGCGCCGTGAAAAGTTCTCGAAACTCGTTCCATTCCCCCCGTTTCGTTTCGGAACGGCTCGAGAGTATTTTAGCCTCTTTCAGACGTGTCGTCGTGGGAACCTGGATTCGTCTTCCATTGCACCACGTTCCTTCGCCCCGAATGGCCCAGAAAAGCTCCTCGCTCCTTGGATTGTACACCACTCCGAGGATGGGAAAACTTCCCTCTATAAGTCCAATCGACACCGAAAACTCAGGAATCCGATTGATAAACTCCATCGTACCATCCATTGGATCAACGATCCAAACACGACGTGCGCCAAGGCGGTCTTTGGAATCAACGGTTTCTTCAGATAGCCAACCATATTCTGGAAACGACTCACGTACAATCTCGTGAATCTTCTGATTAGCTTTCCGATCTGCTATCGTTACTGGGCTATTGTCTCCGCTCTTATAATTAATGGTGTATTTTGTCTGATAAACGTCATTTATAATGTTTCCTGCCATGCGGGCGGCAACAATCGCAGTATCTTTTTCTCGCTGTAAATCCACAGTCATCATTCTTAGCATTTTGGACGACTCTCACCTATCCGACAGTTGGGCGCATTGGGAATTACTAAATTTGTCTTCCTCTATGGCCTCTTTAGTCAAAGGCCTAGAACTTGCGCGAAGATCAGCGGCGCTACAATCGACGCATCAGATTCAATTAAATAGCGCGGCGTGTCGATCCCCAATTTGCCCCATGTGATTTTCTCATTAGGCACTGCACCCGAGTAAGAGCCATAGCTGGTAGTCGAATCACTAATCTGACAGAAGTAGCCCCACAACGGCGTTTCCGCACGCTTAAGATCCTGTATGAGCATAGGTACCGCACAAATTGCAAAATCACCGGCTATCCCTCCACCAATTTGAAAAAACCCCACACTGTGGCTATCGGCAGTTAGAGAATACCAATCGGCCAAAAACTTCATGTATTCTATACCATGACGCACTGTACCGACATTCTTGATTAGGCCGGTCATGCAGTAACTGGCGTACGCGTTCCCACACGTAGAATCTTCCCAGCCGGGTGAAACAATGGGTAAATCTTCTTCCATGGCCGCATGCACCCAAGAGTCCTTCGGGTCTATCTGGTAGTAAGGCTCTAGCATCCCTGACCTCAGCGCCTCGTATAGTGTTTCGTGCGGAAACGCGGGACCGCCAGAACGGTCCGCCTTCATCCAGAGTTCCTGCAGCAC
>CAZSWX010000303.1:0-3057 GCA_964610865.1 uncultured Enterobacteriaceae bacterium | reverse complement strand
ATCTCGGGTGGTCTATGAAGTGCACACGTTGTAGGGAACACGCCGAATTATCACTACGATCCCATAATGCTGCGTTTTGTCGCTCCTGTTACATTTTGTTCTTTCAGCGGCAGGTTCAAAAAGCCATCGCCGCACACGAAATGTTGAACCAAGGCGACCGCGTTCTCGTTGCAGTTTCGGGAGGGAAGGATAGTCTCGCATTGTGGGATGTACTAATACACCTGGGTTACGAGACCGAGAGCCTGTATTTAGCGTTAGGAATCGAGGATTATTCAACACATTCCCAAGAGAAAGCCCAAGAATTTGCGGAACACAAGAATGTGAACCTACGAATAGTTAGCGTGGAAGCCGATGCCTATTCCGTGCCATTCGCCGCCAAGTTCACTCGTCGGTCCGCGTGCGCCGCATGCGGTTCATTCAAGCGTCATTACTTCGACAAATCGGCATACGAAGGAAACTTCGACGCTCTCGCGACAGGACACAACTTAGATGACGAGGCCGCACGCCTAATGAGCAATGTCCTGCACTGGGACATGGAGTACTTGGCACGGCAAAAACCAGTACTGGAGCCAAGTCACGAAAAGTATGTGAGAAAGGTTCGGCCGCTATACCGCCAAAGCGAACTCGAGACGGCAGCCTATGCCTTTTTTCGCGGAATAGATTATATCATCGAGGAGTGTCCAAACAGCACCGGTGCGTCGCAAATTTTCTATAAAGAAACGCTGAATCGTATAGATACTGAAATGCCCGGTAGCAAAAGAAATTTTGTGCAAAAGTTTGTCCGCGAAGCACAACCTCTTTTTGAATCATCCCATGACAATGGACCCCCAAGGGAGTGTGAGCGCTGTGGCATGCCCTCGTACGCCACCGTATGCGCCTTCTGCAGTCTAGTGGGAGAAGTGGACCGGAAGGCGACCACTTCGGGTAACATATAACCTGAGACGGCGGCGAAGCACCGCCCATCGTGGAAAAGCGACCGTCTCATCTAGTAGTCGATAAGAAATTATGGAAGAGCACAATTCGGCAAGTCCTGGAATCTTAAAAGCAGGAGACAACGTACTTTTCGTGGATGAAAAAAACCGAGAATATCTACGAATTTTGCTACCAGAAACCGTCATCGCTCTCAGGGGAGGAAACATCCCTGCTGAACAATTCATCGGCCTGCCGGACGGCTCACTTGTAGCGGTGGGCAAAACAGAACGGTTCCGTGTGCTCCGACCCACTTACGCGAGACTTATTCCGAACCTCCCCAGAAAAGCACAGGTTATTTACCCAAAAGACGTGGGCCCAATGCTCTTGTGGGGTGACGTTTATCCCGGCGCGAAAGTGCTAGAAATCGGTTCGGGGCCTGGTGCACTTACGCTCGCGCTGCTCCGCGCGCTTGGCCCCGAGGGGTGTCTCGTTACGGTTGAAATTCGGCGCGATCATTGCGAGATGGCAAGAGGCAATGTCCGACGCTTTATGGGGACCGTCCCCAATTGGATGTTGGCGCAAGCCGACGCATATGTGGGCGTGCCTATACGGACCGCCGACCGTGTTTTCGTAGATCTTCCCGAACCTTGGAGAGTATTAACCAATGTCCGTAAAACTCTACGGGTTGGTGGTGTATTAGTCTGTTACATCCCCACCGTGTTGCAAGTAAAATCACTGGTGGATGCTCTAACGGACGACACCGGATTTGACAATGTTGAGGTTATGGAAAACATGCTCCGCTTTTGGCACGTCAAGGATCTTTCCGTACGTCCCGAGCACCGAATGGTTGCCCACACTGGTTTCATCATTATATCGCGACGGGTAGTGGATGGATCGGCTGTACGTGTAAAAACACAGAAGGAACTTAATGCACTCCAAAACGACGCGTCTATGAGCTAACATCTTCTTAAAAAACCGATCGAGGTGCACCGTGAGCCGGTCCATTATCCACCTAGACATGGACGCTTTTTTTGCGGCGGTTGAACAACTTGACCGGCCAGAGTTGAGGGGTAAACCGGTGATCGTTGGCTGGGACAGTCCACGTGGGGTCGTGGCCGCGGCTTCGTACGAAGCGCGCCCTTTTGGTGTACGGTCGGCGATGCCCATGCTCAGGGCGAGAATTCTTTGTCCTCGGGCTGTCGTGGTCTCACCACGAAGGGATCGGTACCGGGCGGTTTCCCAAGATATCCTAAAAATTATCCAGTCGTTTACGCCCCAGTTAGAGCCGGTTGCGCTAGACGAGGCCTACTTCGACGTTACGGCAAGCCAAAAGCTTTTCGGCCCCCCATTGAAGATTGCCCGACAAGTCAAAGAAGTCATTGAGAAAGAGACCCTGTTGACCAGTTCCGCTGGAATTGCACCAAACAAATTTGTGGCGAAACTCGCTAGCGCCTTTCAAAAACCGAACGGACTAACTGAAGTCCACGAGAAGGATATCCCGGCCTTTCTTGGCCCATTGCCCGTAGAAATTATCGGGGGCGTTGGAGAGGTTACTCATACTCGTTTAAACGACCTCGGAGTGCGCACGATCGCGGACCTCGCTGGCCTAAGCAAGGCAGTCCTAACATCTCGTTTTGGCGCATACGGAGTCCAACTCTTTGACCTATCGCGAGGTATCGATAATCGGCCCGTACAACCAAATCGTGCCGTAAAATCAATCGGAGAGGAGCAAACATTCGACCGCGATCTCCCATCGCTGGATGGCGCCGGACCAATTCTCCTCAGACAAGCAGAGAACCTATCGCGCAGACTGCGACAACGGCACCTGATGGCCAGAACGGTCTCTTTAAAAATTAAATGGGCCCATATCCAAAAGAACGGGAAATATCTCACTCAAACGCGCTCGCAAACCCAACAAGTCGCAGTCGACGAAGCAACCAAGTTACACCAAATCTCCCGTACGCTCCTCGGCACCCTCCCTCACAATCGCGCGGCGCGTCTCATTGGACTCTCTTGCACTAACTTTTCTGACGCGCACCCCGAGGTCCAGCTCGAAATGTTTGGCGCTTCTGGTTCCCCGCCCGCCCCGCCGACCAAAATCGGACCAGCGATCGACAAACTCGAGGCAAGGTACGGTGCCTCAAT
>CAZSWX010000302.1:0-3060 GCA_964610865.1 uncultured Enterobacteriaceae bacterium | reverse complement strand
GATGAAAAAAACGTCGAGTATATGCACCAAACACTTCAATCAATAGCCCCGTATCTGTTGGACGGAGGAGGCATCCGTTTTGGTGCCGGCAAGGCTCAATCAACGACGCCTGGGGCCGCAGGTGGCGGGAAAATTTGTGACCTTTGCGAGATGGCCCACTATACGCAGTGGTATGCCGAATATTTTTCACCGTTCAAGTTTACTATCCTCGATTGTGACTCGTGCGATGTCCCCATCGCGGTTCTTGGAGAGCATCGTGTGGACGTTCTTCCCGAAGCAGTTGAGGTTATGGAGCGAGCGCTCAATATTGTAGCTGAAAGGAAATACGCGGATGAGTTTCCTAAGTGGATGTTTGATCATAACATGAGACAAATACCGGATCATTACCATTTTCACGTGCGGCCTCTTTTGTGGTGAACGGTTTTTAACAACGGGAAGGCTTTGCGAATGAGGGCCGTCATACTTCTTGCGCCCGGCAAACTTGAATGCCGCGAGGTTAGGGTGCCAACTCCGGGCCCCGGCGAAGTTTTACTAAAGGTCGCTAGCGCGCTAACTTGTGGGACAGACTTGAAGGCATTTGTTCGGGGACATCCTAAAATGCCCCCGCCTACACGATTTGGCCACGAGTACTCTGGCACAATAGCAGAAGTCGGCCGAGGGGTAGAAAACTTCCGAGAAGGTGACGACGTAATGTTGGCGCCCACGGGCCCCTGTAATATCTGCGAGTGTTGTCTACGGGGCCAAGAAAACCTCTGTACCTCTTTAATGTCTACGATGGCCTTCGGGGGTTACGCCGAATATGTCATTTTGCCTCACCGTGTGGTCCGGACCAACATGTTTTTGAAACCTTCTGGATTACCTTTTTCCCAGGCTGCCATGCTTGAACCTATTTCTTGTGTCGTGTACGGGCTGGGCAGGGTAGCGCTCAATCCAGAGAAGAAGGTCGTGATAATCGGGGCGGGTGGTTTCGGCCTCTTGCACCTGATGGTCCTGGGGGTCATGGGTGTCCATGACGTATCGTTGATCGCGAAAAACCCTCATCGGGCAGCCGTTGCCAAGAGCTTGGGTACAACCCGAATTATCGACCGGCCGGCCGAGCAATCTCGTGAAGAGGTATTGGAGGCCACGGGTGGCAAAGGTGCGGACGTAGTAATCGAGTGTACGGCCCGGCCAGCGGTTTGGGAGGAATCCCTCTTCCTCGCAAGACCCGGCGGCCAAGTTATCCTGTTTGGCGGGTGCCCCCCCGGTACAAAAGTGTCCTTTGACGCTACAAGACTTCATTATGATCAGGTGCAGTTGGTGAGCCCGTTCCATTTTAATCCGGCTGCTGTGGCGAAAGCGGTGAAGTTCATCGAGTCCGGGGAGATGCCGACTGAATACCTCGTCAGCGGTAGCTACAAGTTAGAACAGATAGAGAGCGCGTTTCAGAAAATGCAAAAGGGAGAGGGTATAAAATACGAAATTCTTCCTTGAGCGATCCCGAAAACACACTGAGGCAGGAGCAGATTTAACTATGAAAATAATGAGCGCGAATGAGGCCGTGAAGACTATACCCGACGGCAGCATCGTAATTTTTCCGCACAGTTGTGTAGAGCCGACCGTATTTTATACGGCCTTCCAAGAAGAAATTGAACGATTCCAAAATCTGACCGTATATTCCGGGCTGGCCTTTGGTGAATATCCTTTTTTGAATAAGGGACTAGGTACAAATTTTAGGTATGTCACTTGGCAGGCGGCTCCACAGTTGCGACGGCTATTCAAAGAGAACGATCCTCAAAAAGTCGGGTTTGCACCGATGAGGTTTAGCGAAATTACGAGTATCGTGAATAAGAACGGTATTATTAAGCCCGATGTTGTTGTTGCACAGGTCTCGCCGCCCGATCAGGACGGGATGGTGAGCTTGGGCATTTCGGTGAGTATCTATCAGGACTTTATCCGAAGCGGCAAAACTGTGATTGCAGAGATCAATTCGCATATGCCATTCACCCATGGCAATAGCCGTGTCGCGGTCGAGGATATTGATGTGGCTATAGAATCAGAAGAACCGCTAGGAAGTTATGGCTCTCCTCACCAAAGCGAGCGAGACGCTCGTATTGTCGATTACGTTTTAGAATTAGTGCCTGACCTTGCGTGGGTTCAACTCGGTGTGGGGTCGGTGCCCGACGCCGTGTTGGGTAGACTTTCTGAAAAAAAGGGTGTGAATCTGTACTCCGGTATGCTCTCAAGTGGCCTCATTTCATTTTTGGACAATGTCAAGCATACGCCGAAAATAATAACAGGAGAGTTGGCCGGAGACCAAGAGTTTTTCGATTTTTGCGGAGAAAATTCTCTTGTTCAGATGGCCACGGTTGATGTTACCCATAACGTTATAGAACTCGCAAAGTTGCCAAGGTTCGTCTCAATAAACTCCGCCGTGGAGATAGATTTGCAGGGCCAGAGTAACGGGGAAACAATCGGCCCGGTTCAGATTAGCGGAGTCGGTGGAAGCCTAGATTACGTTGAGGCGGCGGCTTTAGCGGAAGATGGTGTGTCTATTATCGCGCTACCTTCTACTACGGAGGATGGTAGACGGACAAAGATCGTGTCGGGGTTGTCTGCTGGATCGGTAGTTACAACACCCCGTTTCTGCACTGACTACATTGTCACCGAATATGGCATTGCCCGGATGAAGGGCAAGGATCTTCGGGCCCGCGCGGAATCTCTCGTCGCTATTGCGCACCCGGATTTCCGGCCAGATTTGGAGAAAAGTCTCGAACCTAATATCGGGTAATCTGACAGTCTTCTCCCGCCAGGACTAACCGGTCATTCCTGGAATTGCGCAGTTTCAGAGAAAACATTTTAATCTTTAGTAAGGAGTACCAGGATGCTAGAACGGGCGGCCATTCTAAGTACGGGAGACGAAATCACAAGCGGCAAAGTGATTGATACGAATGCGAACTACATAGCAAATAAGATGGTCGAGGCCGGTTTGGAAGTTGCGTCGGTTATTACAGTAGGTGATGTGAAATCCCGAATCGTCTGGGCATGGAAGGCCGCCATGACACAAGCGGACGTAATTAT
>CAZSWX010000301.1:0-3076 GCA_964610865.1 uncultured Enterobacteriaceae bacterium | reverse complement strand
ACAAATATGAAAGCAAAAATAGGGGCAGTAGCCACTGTATCGTTGTTGTGGTTTGTCTTGGTCGGGCCGCAAAATACTGAAGTTGGATACACGATTCCCGTCGTTTATAACAATATTCCTGGAAATCTGGATATGACCGGAAAAAATACACAGGAGATTTATATAAGATTGCGCGGCTCGAGCGAATTTCTGACGTTACTTGATCCACGGAGGCTTCGTGCGCAGGTTGATTTATCTAGTGCTAGTGCGGGCCGGAGCCGTCTGCCCTTGACGGAACGTGACGTCAATGTCCCGCTGGGACTTCAAGTTTCCGAAATGGACCCGTCGAGCGTTAGTATACGGCTGAAGGAGCGACCTGATAGTCTCGATGAGGCTGCGCCTGGTAACCAACCGCGCGAGGTTCTTTAGGCCGCTTCTTAGGGTTAACTCGATATGGCAGTGCGGTTGACCCAGGCATCTCTGGAATACAAAGTAGCAAGAAAGAGCCGTTAAGCTCGGAAAAGGTTTTCGCAAAATGAACGACGGTTTCCCTAACGCTAAATTCTTGGAGCGGTGGACTCTAGTGACGACTGTAATAGGGTGAGATAGAAAAGAAATGGACATGGAAGAAGAAAGACCAAGGGACCCGTTGAATGCAGGACCACGGGAGCGGCAGACCACGGCCTCTGAGAAGGCGGTGGAATTTCGCACGAGCCCGGAGAGGTACCGCCACTGGCATCTTCTTGTAGCGGGTCGGGTCGCGACTCTGTTGATGGATGTCGATGAGAATGCCCCACTAGTCGAAGGCTACGAGCTGAAACTAAATTCGTACGATCTGCAGGTCGATATTGAATTGTATGATGCCGTGCAGCGCCTGCGGTTTGAATATCCACAGGTTGCCGTTGTCGTGCTCACGTCTAGTAAACCTGAAGTATTTTGTGCAGGGGCGAACATAGGTATGCTTTCTCAAGCCACCCATGCACACAAAGTAAATTTCTGCAAATTTACCAACGAGACACGAAATAGTATGGAAGATGCGTCCGCGTACTCTGGTCAGGCTTATATATGCGCGTTGAATGGGGCGGCATCGGGTGGCGGGTATGAGCTAGCTATGGCTTGCGATCATATTGTCCTTGTGGATGATGGATCAAGCGCAGTATCGTTACCGGAGTTGCCGTTGTTGGCCGTGTTGCCTGGAACGGGAGGGCTGACACGATTGTTGGACAAGCGGCATGTCCGGAGGGATCATGCCGATTTCTTTTGTACGACGTCTGAAGGAATTCGTGGCGCGCGCGCTAGGGAGTGGAAGTTGGTAGACGAGTTGGCGCCACGGTCTAAATTTGAAAAGACGGTGCAAGAACGGGCGAGCGTGTACGTCGGTCGTTCAGACCGGCCGCCTACGGGTGCAGGGGGTGTTATTCTCAAGCCCTTAACGAGAGCTTCGACCGGCGATGAAATTGTATACACCCATCTCAATTTGAAATTAGATCGGACTAACGGAGTGGTCTTTTTCACGATTGACGGTCCTGGAGAAAAGGACGTTCGTGACATAGGAAATTTTCGGGAAGCAGGAGCGTCTTTTTGGCCATTGGCAATGATCCGCGAGATGGATGATGCTATCTCGTATTTGCGGCTGAACGAAGCCGAATTAGGAACATGGGTTTTTCGAAGCGTCGGGGAGGCCGATAGTGTAGAGGCAATGGACCAACTGCTGACGGAAAACGCGGACGACTGGTTAGTGCGGGAGATCACGCTCTTCATCAAGAGAACACTTCGGAGAATCGACGTCAGTGCACGCAGCCTTATTGCGTTGGTCGAGCCCGGAAGCTGCTTTGCGGGGACTCTGTTTGAGTTGGTGTTAGCAGCCGATAGGTCCTATATGTTGGATGGATTACCGGAAGAACCTGGTGAGTCTTATGCTACGGTCCGTATGACCCCTATGAATTTTGGACCGCTCAGTATGAACAATAGGGTGACACGGCTCGCTAGCCGTTTTTACGGCGAGAAAGAACATCTTGCCTTGCTCGAGTCCCACACGGGAGAGTCGCTTAACGCCGAAGTTGCGGAAAGCTTAGGTCTCATTACTTTCATTCCAGATAATATTGATTGGGAAGAGGAAATAAGGGTAGCGTTGGAGGAACGGGCGAGCTTTTCGCCTGACGCACTCACCGGCTTGGAGGCGAGCCTTCGCTTTGCCGGCCCAGAAACAATGGAGACCAAAATCTTCGGTCGACTTAGCGCGTGGCAAAACTGGATATTCCAGCGACCAAACGCAGTAGGGGAAGAAGGAGCATTGACTCGCTACGGAACGGGTAGAAAAAGCCGATTTGGAAAGGCGAGAGTTTAGGTGTAACGCCATGAATGTCGATTATGATAGCCGGATCCCCAACAATGTTGCGTTGGGCTCGAATCGGCGCCTTCAACGTGCACTTGAATCATGGCAGCCTAACTTCTTGAGTTGGTGGGAGACACTCGGGCCGGAGAAAACAGGAGAGTTGGATATCTATCTCCGTACGGCGGTAAGTGTCGAGCCAGACGGATGGGCGCATTTTGATTTTGTGAAGATGCCCGAATATCGTTGGGGAATTTTTTTAGCCGGCTCGGCAAAAGAGAAGAGAATAACCTTCGGTGATCATCGAGGCGAGTTTGCGTGGCAGGAGGTACCGGGAGAGTATAGGAGCCTGTTACGACGTTTAATAGTGACTCAGGGGGATACAGAACCGGCCTCCGTAGAACAGCAACGGTTTTTGGGAGAGACTTGTCCGTCGCTGTATGACCTCAGAAACCTTTTCCAGATTAACGTAGAGGAAGGCCGACACCTTTGGGCAATGGTCTACCTGTTGCACGCTTATTTTGGGAGAGACGGACGAGACGAGGCAGAAATGTTGCTGCAACGCCATTCCGGGGACCAGGATAGGCCACGCATACTCGGCGCATTTAACGAACAGACGCCCCATTGGCTGGCTTATTTTATGTTCACTTTTTTTACTGATCGAGATGGAAAATACCAGCTGGCTTCGTTGGCCGAGTCCGGATTTGATCCTTTGGCCCGGACTTGCCAGTTCATGTTAACTGAAGAGGCCCATCATATGTTCGT
>CAZSWX010000300.1:0-3097 GCA_964610865.1 uncultured Enterobacteriaceae bacterium | reverse complement strand
AGTGCGCTCACGAGGTCCTTACTGTGATAACTCGGATATAACCAATCGCTCGTAAAACTTAAGACGAGATACCGTAAAGTCGCAGACTCTGCGAAAGCGGTCGCTACGGAGCCGGTCTTCGCCGTTAGGTCGAAATAATCCATCGCTTTAGTGACATACAAATAGCTGTTTGCGTCGAAGCGTCGCGTGAAATTATGGCCCTTGTACTTCAGATAGCTTTCTATCTGGAACTCAGATCGGAATTCGTAACCGTACCGCACACGGTCTTGAAGACGTCGTCCAAACTTCTCCTGCATCGATTCTTCACTGAGGTAAGTAATATGGCCTACCATCCTCGCAACAGCCAACCCAGCGTCTGGTTTTATTTGGGAATTGTAATACTCGCCGTTGTTCCATGCCGGATCGGCATAGATTGCTTGACGTCCTACTTCGCTGAGGGCGATTAGCATGGGACTATGGTGTGCCGTTGTCGCTATAGGGATGCACGACCTCAATCTTTCCGGATGGTTGGCGGCCCATTCCAGCGCCTGCATCCCTCCCATGGACCCTCCCGCAACGCAAAGAAGAATCTCTATACCTAATTCATCAATTAGCTCCATCTGCGCGCGGACCATGTCGCCGATGGTCACGATCGGAAAGTGCATACCGTACGGAACCCCCGTATTAGGGTCGGCCTCAGAAGGTCCCGTTGAGCCATAACAACCGCCGAGAACATTGATACAAATTACGAAGAACTTGTCGGTATCAAATGCTTTCCCGGGGCCGATACAATCATCCCACCAACCTTCTTTCGATTCGTCGGTACTATGATAACCGGCGGCGTGTGCGCTTCCGCTCAGCGCGTGAGTCACCAGAATCGCGTTAGTCCTGCCAGCATTCAACCTCCCGTAGGTCTCGTACGCCAATGTTACAGGGCCCAGAGAGGCCCCGCTGTCCAACTTAAACGGCTCCTTGCCCGCAAACGTGAAGGTCTGGGGCACAACCTGCCCGACTGAGCCGTTTTCTTTCATAATCAGCGTCTGTTTCATTGTTTCCTGACCCGTGAAAATTTTGTCAGGAATTCGCGGCCTGTAGCGCCTGCTCCAGGTCCCAAATGATGTCCTCTACATCCTCGAGGCCTACACTCAACCGGACGAAGTCGGGAGTGACTCCCGCACTGATCAGTTCTTCTTCACTCAGCTGGCTGTGAGTTGTACTCGCCGGATGTATTGCTAGGCTTTTCGCGTCCCCTACGTTGGCCACGTGGCTGTGGAGCTTGAGGTTGTTAATAAACTTTTCCCCTGCGTCCCGACCACCCGTTATCCGAAAACCCATTATCGAACCTGGACCTAATGGTAAATATTTTTTTGCCCTCTGATAATCAGGGCTCGACGGTAAGCCCGGAAACGAGACCGCACTAACACCAGAGTGCCCGTCTAAGAACTCCGCCACTTGTTGGGCGTTGGTGAGGTGTCGTTCCATCCGAAGACTTAGCGTTTCAAGGCCCAACAAAGTAGTAAAACTGTCAAACGGCGCCTGGCACCCTCCGACGTCCCGTAAAATTTGAACACGCGCTTTTAGAATCATCGCCGGAGGACCTAGTTCCGAATATACTAAACCATGGTACGACGGGTCCGGTTCCGTAAAATTTTTGAAACGACCACTAGTCCAATCGAAGTTACCACCATCGACCACTATTCCCCCGATCGCCGTACCATGCCCACTAATAAACTTCGTCGTGCTATGCGTGACAATATGCGCGCCAAATTCAAGAGGTCTGCATAAATAGGGGCTCGCAAATGTGTTATCAATCATAACCGGAATGTTATATTCCTTAGATATCTCGGAAACCTCGTCGAACGGGAACACCGTAATGTCTGGGTTTCCCAATGTCTCCCCATAAATGATTTTCGTGTTCGGCTTGATCGCCTTTCGAAATTCTTCAGGATGTGTCGGGTCAACAAACGTCGACGTAATACCCATTCTTGGGAACGTATGGGCAAACTGGTTAGATGTCCCCCCGTACAACCGGTTGCTCGTCACGATGTGGTCGCCTTGCTCGCACAATGCCATAACTGCCATCATTTGCGCTGCATGACCGCTACTTGCTGCCAACGCCCCGACTCCGCCTTCAAGGTCGGCAACCCGCTGTTCAAGCACGTCATTTGTTGGATTCATAATGCGCGTGTATATATTCCCGAACTCTTTCAGCGCGAACAGATTTGCCGCGTGTTCGGTGTTTTTAAATTGGTAACTCGATGTATGGTATATTGGGACCGCGCGACTCCCCGTGACCGGGTCCGGGACCTGGCCAGCATGTAGTTGCCGAGTGTTAAAACCGTATTTTCGTTGGTTGTTTTCGTCAGAACCCATTTAATTCTCCTCTCGGGCGCTTCAAAAGAATTGAAGGTAATGTGGTGCACTTTAGCCCTAGGGTACCCTATCCGGCAAGTGCGGTCGGGTAGACTATGAGGTAAAATCCCATTCTTTGACGTGCAGCACTGAAACGCTTAGGTACCAAGATGTCTCCGCCTTTCTAAACTTTATCGAGCTCCAACAAGTTTCCCGTTTCGGCCTGTTCCTTCCCGGGACTACATCTTCCTCATATTGTTTGTAGAAACAAGGAGAGAACATCAAGAGAAAAATGCGGTCACCAAAAACGAGCATAACCTTGAGGCAGGAAAGCTGGACCTTGCCACCGGACTTCATGCCGCTTGACATTTGTCTTTAAAAAACATAGAAAGCCGTCCGACCATGTTGCAGTCACTAACAACAAAAAACAAATTTTTGCGTTTTTGCCTAGTAGTCGGCGTGCTCGGAGCTGTCATTGCAACAACAACGGCGGCTCAGCATATACACGTCGCACACGGCACCCAGGACTTGGAACATGAGTGCGAAGTCTGTGTAACGGGCTTCTCGCATACGGCACTTCTCGGACCACAGGAATCCTTCCTCCCCCCGAGTTTCCCTAAAGCCAACGTGCGTTCGGGTTCTAAAGAAACGCCGACGGCCGTATCGTTGACGACTCTTTCCGCTCGAGCTCCTCCAGCCTCGGCCTAAATTTCCTTTAGGTATGAGCGGCCAGAAATCGTCGCTCCCTACTCCTTTCAATTCAAAT
>CAZSWX010000299.1:0-3108 GCA_964610865.1 uncultured Enterobacteriaceae bacterium | reverse complement strand
CCCGAAGGTTAGTGAGCTAGACTTGTTTGCACTCGCTGTGTAAACGAAAAAGTACAATACGGCTTACGGCGCTAATGTTTTGTTGGAGTGATAGTATGACTGTATCAGCAAAAGGAGAAAAGGAAGTCCAAATCAAAGGGAGTGTCCATCTCCGATGGAACGCGTTTTACGATTTACTGGAACCCGGCTCCGGATTGTGTGTGGAGGTGGGCTGCGGCGGTTCTGTGGTTAACCGCGCCTCTGTCGAGCGATTGGGCTACCGTTACCTAGGTCTCGATATATGCCCTTCCAAAGGCCTGAATGCCATAGGCGATGCGCATATGCTTCCATTCGCCGACGAAAGCATTGACGTGCTAATTTCCGCTCAGGTTATGGAACACTTGGAAGATCCCGTTGAGGCATCCCGTGAGGTCGGGCGTGTATTGAAGAGGGGCGGCATTTTTTGTGGGTCAACTTCACTTCTCGAACCTTTTCACCACTCCTACTTTAACTTCACACATTGGGGGATACGGAAACTATTGTTGGAAGATGCTGGTCTGAGAGATCTTCGAATCGAATCGGGACCGAATGTTGCACTATTTGTGACATATTATCTATTCGATATGTTGGGGCAGCTTCAGGTTTGAAAGAGGCTATCGAGGCCAACTCCAGTTGACTAGATTGGCTTTCCGCTTCTTCTAGTTCGCGCGTTGCATACTGCAAAGGCGGGAATCAAGTGGATAATGGGTCGTGGAGGAAATGACGAGGCCAGGGCTTTGTGGAGTGTGCACGCTCTTTCTTGGTGTGGGTATTTTTTATTCCGTGCCAAAAAAGAAGCGTGATCATGTCTAATTGCCCAACGGATTTCGAATGACGGAGGCCGTTAATGCCACCCAGTGAATTGGAAGGGGTTGGCAGGGTGGTTTCGAATTGCTTTTTAGAATCTGTTACGGAAACTCAGGAAAGGGATCGGCCCGATTACGGGCGCGATCCTTATAATCAATAATTGCCTAAAGCAAAGTCTTCGATCGTGATTGCTTTGAGGACGTGTTCCTCTTCGTCCAAAATTTCGAAAATATAGTTGTCGCGGCATTGCATGCTGAAAAAGAGAGTGGAGCCTTGGTCGCCAGCGTGTTCCATGTGGTATTCTCCGTAGGGACTTTGCGAATAATGTCCGGCGGTTCTTGTTTTGTGTACGGTTTGAGTTGCGGTCTTTTCGATGAGATGATGTTCGCCTTCTAACACTATTGTGGTCGTTTCGCCTAAGTGCCTATGGTAGTGGCAGAAGGAATTCGGTTCCCACTTGCCGAGAAAATCGACGCGCCCAGTCGCGGCATTAGAACCGATGCAGGCGAGCCAGTAGTCTATAGGGTAGTTAAAATTCTCCCCTTCTTTTAGGTGTTTCCATTCGATATCGGTTGTGTCGAACATTGAATGGTCTGCGACAGAGAGGTGACTTACGGTAGACATTCCTCGCCTCCTTTGCGACTTTAACGCCACAAGATATACACAGTACTAGTGTGACTGTCGACCACGATGGGTAATTTAGCAGCGGTCGTGGAAAGTTTAGGCCCTGAGCGGATCGCCCGTAACAACTTTAAAGAAATCTTGTCTCAATCGTGCGCGATGCCCGCTCTTTAACAAGTGGCTTGCCAGCCGCGGCTCATCGTTCAATGGCCTTCCATGCCGAAGTGATTTCTTGCGACTCGACTATTTGGTCGGGCGTCATTGCATTGGCTACGATTTCTCGGTTTTCTAGGGCCATCTTCTGATCGTTGCCCGTTAGATTTTCCGTTGCGAGGTTCCACCAGAAGTGCGACTGCACGTAATCTTTGGGTACACCATCCCCGGAGTAATACATGAGGCCGAGATTGTATTGAGCTCCAGCAAATCCTTGTTCAGCCGCCTTATGGTACCACCGCGACGCAAGTCTTTGATCTTGGGTTAATCCTAGGCCGTACTGGTACATGACTCCTAGGTTGTACTGGGCTTCGGCGTCCTCTTGTTCGGCTGCCTTTCTGTACCATACGGCAGCTCGTTCGTAGCTTTGTGCAATCCCTTGCCCTTCCTGATACATAAGGCCGAGATTGTATTGGGCGCGGACATCGCCTTGGTCGGCGGCTTTACCGAACCAGAGGACCGCACTCACGTAATCTTGAGGAACGCCACGTCCTTCCCAATAAAGTACGCCCAAATTGTGTTGTGCGGCCGTGTGTCCTTGATCAGCAGCCTCCCGGTACCATTTTAGAGCCAATTTGAAATCTGGCTCTTGGCCTAGACCCTGTTCGAACATCGTACCTAAATTGTATTGGGCAGAGGAATGGCCTTCCGTGGCTGCTTTGAAAAACCATTCGTTGGCACGCTTGTAGTCACGTACGACGCCGTCGCCATTTCGGTACATTGTCCCGAGCTCATTCTGGGCCGTTGGGTCACCTAGGTACGCCTTTGTCTTTAGTGAGGATACGCCGGTCGAGTTCTTTGCCAGAGAGGAAAGCGGACTGAGAGTACAAATAATGACAAATAGGAGAAGTGATTTATACATGTCGGAGCTTCTCTGGTCATGGAAACGGTAGAGTATCGCGTTGAGCACTGTTCAGGCCTGACCCGCCCTAAATTGTGTCTCCTGTCAGCCCTAACCGGATCCGTCGACAACCCGTCGCGGGCTAAGTACGCGGAACGGGCGTTAATAGGAAAGAATGACGGGATTTCCCGATCACTTTGAAGCCGGTTCACTTACGATATCGGCTTTCAAAGAGGCGATAATTGCACCGAGTTCTTCCTTTTCTTGTTGCGGCACTTCGAAGTGAGAAAGACAGGCCTCAAGGATATCGAGCATCTCTTGCCATTCTCCTTCAGTAATTTTGAGATGTGTGTGTGATTCTTTCATCCCAAGGCCGGTATACTGGCATGGCCCACCAGTTGCCTGACAAACCTGAGTAGTTACTTGAAACTTAAGGTAAGGGTCGGGCGAAGTTGTCCTACCGGCTGCTATGTGAGGGTTTGCGTTGAGGACCTTATTCTCCACCATGCGATTAATGAAGTCGTCGACTACGAGAGAGATCGCCTTTACTCCGCCTAACCGATCGTACAAAGACGCGCCGTGATGGTCCGCGAGCGCCGGCCCCTGGC
>CAZSWX010000298.1:0-3120 GCA_964610865.1 uncultured Enterobacteriaceae bacterium | reverse complement strand
CATGCCGTCGAGTAAGGGTATAGGGGATTTGCCAGGATGGGTCAAACTCTCAAGCTTATGATCCGTGAAAGAGGGCGTCATCCAACACGAGCCAACTCCAATCGACCGGCCCAACGGTCCTCCAGGATGGAGGCCAAATAGCGCGACTCTGGCGACGAAAGTGTAGGATCTCGAGCTAACCAGGCTTGCGCCTCATCCCTTGCCTGTACCAGAATCCGGCTGTCCCGAACGATGTTGGCCACGCGGAAATCCGGCATCCCGGACTGCCGCGTACCAAGAAACTCACCCGGACCGCGGACAGCGAGGTCGGCTTCCGCGATTCTAAAACCGTCGTCTGTCTCTGTCATGACCCGCAACCTGTACCGAGATTCCTCAGTCGGCGGATACTGAGCTAGTAGAAAACAAAAAGACGCAGCGCTACCCCGTCCTATGCGGCCCCTAAGCTGGTGTAACTGGGCCAGACCAAACCGTTCAGCGTGCTCAATAAGGATTACCGTCGCATTGGGAACATCAATACCTACTTCAATAACCGTAGTTGAGACCAGCAATTGGCACTCTCCGTTTTTAAACCGTTGCATAATTGATTCTTTTTCATCACTTTTCATGCGGCCATGAACCAGACCTACCGTACAGTCTGAAAAAAAAGTCTCCGCCAATTCTTTCGCCATCGTCGTAGCCGCCTTGAGGTCTGACTTTTCAGAGTCTTCCACCAACGGGTAAACAACGTACGCCTGATGACCTTTTATTATCTCTTGTTTCACCAGTTCGTAGGCTTTCGTTCTATCTTCTTCATAAAAAAGCCGCGTCCTGACAGGTTTTCGGCCCGGAGGACGCTCATCGATGGCAGACACGTCCAAATCACCGTATATCGTCAATGCCAAGGAACGTGGGATCGGTGTTGCAGTCAGGAGTAAAATATCAGGATTGGACCCCCGTTTCTTAAGAGCTGCCCGTTGCATCACTCCGAATCTATGTTGTTCATCCACGATAACCAGGCCTAATCGTCTGAAGCTGACACTGTCCTGAATTAAAGCGTGCGTACCGACAGCTATTTCGACTTCACCGCGCTTCAGTGAGTCGTAGATCTCTTGCTTGTGTTTCGGCCTTATGTCGCCCGTCAACAAAACTAGGGAGATTCCGAGTTGGGAAGCAAGAGGTGACAAGGTCCGATAATGTTGTTCGGCCAAGAGTTCGGTAGGAGCCATGAATGCAACCTGGTAACCACTGTCAAGGGCGGCCAGTGCTGAAAAGAATGCCACTATCGTCTTACCGGAACCAACGTCCCCCTGTACTAGTCGATTCATCGGCGTCGTTGCACTCATGTCCCTAAAGATGGCATCGACCACGCGGTCCTGAGCGCCGGTTAGCCGAAAGGGCAAATGTTGATATAAGCGGCGTACCAAAGGCCCGGGCACGATAGACAGCCCCTCTTCACGCACAGCTTGGCGCCGTCGCAGAGCGATACCTAGTTGGAGATAAAACAGTTCATCAAAGACAACTGCTCTATGGGCCGCAGACGCGGCCGAATTTAGAGCACTAATATCCGCATCCTCAGAGGGAATATGGAGCTCCCTTAGGGCTTCATTTAGAGGCGTCAGTTTTAACTTCGCGCAAATCGAAGAAGGTACTCCGTTAGATACCTGATCAACATGTAAACGTACCGCCCCCTGAACAATCCGTTGCATAGCAGCAGCCGTCATCTCGGTCGTCTTATTGTAAACCGGGAGGACTCGCGTCGTCCCATCTTGCGGCTCGTCCTCAAGTTCTATCTCGGGATGAATCATCCACTTCCCACCCCGCAAACCTTTCTCAACTTTCCCGTGCAGAAGCACACGGGTCCCCGGTCTGTAACGCTGGAGGAAATAATTGTGCTGGTGGTACCATAGTAAATAAAGAACCCCTGTATCGTCCTTCACAGCGGCTTCCAGAACCCAGCGTCTACGACGCGCAAGAAACCTGCGGCTGATCTTCGTTATTTCTCCGCGGGTACTGGTGACATCTCCCAGTTCCAAATCACTCACTCTCTTAATTTCTCGTCGGTCCTGATATCGAAACGGCACGTGGTAAAGCAAATCCTCCACCGTTTGAATGCCCAATTTAGCCAACTGCTCTGCCCTACGTGGCCCTACACCCTTTACGTATTGAACCGATTTCTTCAGCGGACCAAACCCTATTGGCGGGCTATGGGATCCTGGGCTGGAGCGGCGGTATTGGCTGGCCATGCAGTTTTTAATTGTGATACTCTTGGAGCGGCATCACATCGAGAAGTCCCCGATTTAACCGCGCAATACCGTCCGCTGCGGCTGCGGCCGCGGCGATCGTTGTGAAATACGGCACCTGGCATTCAAGCGAACTTCGCCGGATAGAATACGAATCTTCTATGGACTTCGAACCTTCCGTGGTGTTGATCACCAAATCAATCGACCCGGCCTGCAATGCATCCACTATGTGCGGTGACCCTTCCAAAACCTTATTTATTACTTCCACCTCGAGATCCTGTTGTCTCAGGAAAGCGCCAGTGCCACGAGTGGCTACGAGAGAGAACCCATTATTAGACAACTGCTTGGCGATCGCTATAGTCGAATCGCGGTCTCTTTTACGCACGCTGATAAAAGCTCTACCTTCATCCGGAAGTATAGTACCCGCCGCAAACTGGGCTTTAGCAAAAGCCATGGGAAAAGATTGATCGAGACCCATAACTTCTCCCGTTGATTTCATTTCGGGACCAAGAAGAGTGTCAACACCCGGGAATTTAATAAAGGGAAACACGGCCTCTTTCACAGCCACGTGGGATGGAATGACCTCTTGCGTGAAATCTAATTCCTCCAGCGTCTTACCGGCCATAACCCTCGAAGCAATCTTCGCGAGCGGGACTCCGATTGCCTTACTCACAAAGGGGACCGTTCTTGATGCCCGTGGATTAACTTCAATAATAAAAACTGCATCTTGCTGAACAGCAAATTGAATGTTCATTAAGCCAACCACACTGAGTTCTTGGGCTAAAAGTACTGTTTGACGTCGAATCTCGTCTTGCACTCCTTTTGACAATGTCCGAGGGGGAAGGGAGCAGGCGCTATCACCAGAGTGCACGCCCGCAAGTTCTATGTGCTCCATGATTCC
>CAZSWX010000297.1:0-3136 GCA_964610865.1 uncultured Enterobacteriaceae bacterium | reverse complement strand
TAATCCACCTTGTTGTGGTTGTGAACCTTCAGGAATTCTTGTAAATTTCCTAGCTGTATCACCAACTGCATATTTTTTTCTGATTCTTTTAATTTTTTTTATCATATTCTATTTAAAGTAATTATATACTCCACCTACTATACTTGAAATTATTATTAATATCCATATAGCACCTTTGCCTTTATTAATATCAGCTCTTAAACATTTAGTTTCAGATTTTAGTTCTTTAACTTCTCTAACTAAAAAATCTATTTTAACTTCTGTTGCTGATTTTCTTGCCATTATCTTCCTTGTCCTCTGTATTTTTTAAAACTTCTTCTTTTATTTTTATTCATTGTACTTGTATTTGGTCTACGACCTTGTGAACTTCCTTTTTTAATTGGAACATGAGCAACCTTGTTCCATAATCCTTTTGCCTTTGCCATTATTTAGCAGTAGCTGGTATTGAACTCCCTACATTAGCTACAAGAGGTTCTGCTGCAAATGCCATGTAAATATAATTTTTACCTGATTCATTTATTGATGCGTCATCATCATTTATTTTAAATCCATTACTTAAAAAATCTACTATCATCCAAGCAGAATCTGCTTCAGCATCAGTACTATTTGGTCTTAAATTTTTACTTCTTGGATTATATGTATTTCTTTTGTTATCTAAAATAAACCAACTGTCATTTGTTCCTGCTGAAGTTTCCTTCAATAGTAAAAATGCTGGAGCAAATCCTGTATAAATAAATGTGCCATCATCATTACCATTACCAGTATAAGTACCAAACTTACTGAAACCAGTTTTTTCTGCAAAGCAATACATTATATAAGTGTTACTACTAGCATTCCAAGCATTATCTACTGAAGAAGGTAATGTAATTGTCGTTGTTCCTTTAGTAATTCCATGATTTCCATAATCAGCAGAAGTTGAATTTAAAACTAATCTTGTAGCACCAGTTGTCCAAACTTGCCAAGCATCTATATTAGAAACATTTTTAATAATTACTGAAGAAGGTGCTACTCCTAAACCATGACCAACTGTTGCACTACCTGCTCCATCACCAGTATATTTTGAAATTGAAAA
Organism: uncultured Enterobacteriaceae bacterium; assembly: GCA_964610865.1. GTDB lineage: Bacteria > Desulfobacterota > Binatia > Bin18 > Bin18 > Bin18. Next base: position 2,064 of record CAZSWX010000297.1, on the reverse strand, counting down.
ACCTGATGTTGTATTAACAGAAGTAGATGTAGTATTTATAGAACCATCTGTATTAGCTGAACCTGCTCCATTGGCTTTCCAGTTCCATGAGACAATAGCATCCCCACTAGCATTTGTTTTGGCATTAGCACCTAAACTAAATCCATCACTATCAAAAGCTGTTAAAGTATCAGTAGTTGTACTTTCTGCATCAGTAGAATTAGATTTAACCCATTTAGTTGCTCCTCTAACTGCATCAAATAAATAATGCGAATAAACTTCAGTTGAACCTATTCTATCTTTTATCCAAGTTAAATCAGGTTGAAAACCTACACCTGTAATTGATTGTGTTGAACTATTACCTGTATAAAGTTTACTATTAAAATGTAAACTTGGTTTTGAAATGTTTGCGTAAGCCATATTATTTTATTTCCTTATCCATAAGTATTTAAATTCTTTGTATTTAATCCATAATATCCAGTTGGGCAATCATATTCCCAAACTGAATCATCACCAGAACTAGATGTTCCAGCAGATGAAACTACAGTCGTTCCAAAATAACCATTGCCGAAGTTCCAAGATACTTTATTATTATCACTATGTCTTTTTCCTGCTGCAAAAAAGTATGCACCAGTAGTAGTTGATGATGGAGCAGTTATTGAAACTGCACCTGTTCCTGTTGAACCTGATGTTGGGTCGCCACTATCTTGCCAAGTTCCATTTTTTGCAAAATATAATTTATTATTATCTAAATCTAAAGCTATTGAAATAATGTCATTAGTTGTATAAGTATTTCCATAAGCACTATTTGAACTATTAGTTTTTATTTGACCATTTTCACCCATATAAGCATAGCCATGTCCAGTATTACCTAGAACAGTTCCAACAGCTACAGGGTTATTAGCTACAACACCTGTCATTGGTTTTGCAGAAGAATCTATAAGTTTAACTTCTGCATAATATTTTCCTGCTTTAGCACCTAAAGTAGATGTATTATATGTTTCATTACCTGAATCATTCATATCAACTGTATTATTTCCTTCAGAAAAATCTGAAGACGCATAATAATTATCTAAAGGGTTCATAGTAGCAAAAACATTTGAAGGTGTATCAATTGATTGTGTAGGTGTACCTGATACTGTAAATGTATTTGTTTCACCAGAAGAATCTGTTCCTAAAGCTGCTGAGTTTTCTCCTTTTAACCAGAAACCATTTGTACCCCAAGTAAGTCCAGAAGGTGGTTTAAATTTCCACATACCTGAAGTTGCATCTACTGAACCAAATTCTGTTGGAGCTAAAGCTGTACCATCTACAAAAGCTATATTAGACATTAAACCATTCCAATATTGTCCACCTCCTGATTGTTGGTCAGACCCAATAGACATTGTATAAGTATTAACATTCATTTCAGTATTATCATTTGCACTATGATTTGCATTTGTAGCAAAAGAAGTTATTCTCTCCCCATTAACATATAATTTTACTCTATCTTCTGCTGTACCATCTGTTGTATCAACAGCACAAACTATATGATAATATCCTGAACAATCCCTAAATAATTGAGTTGTAATTTTATTAGAATTATTACCTGAAGTATAATCTAAATATCTTAATTGGTCTGAAGGATTTATTTGAAGATAATTATAATTATTTGAACCATCACTTGAAGAAAAAAGATATTGTCCATCTACAGAAGATATAGAACTTCTTTTAACCCAAGCAGAAAAAGTCCATATTTGTCTATTCCCTGCTGTTTCTGTTCTATTTAATTTGCTTGTTGCCATAATATTATCCTAGTTAAATTGTATAGAGTTTGATGCTCCAAATGTAAATGTTAATGAAAATGCTCTGTCTGCTGTTTGAGCTTCTGCGTCAGTTGCTCTAATTGTAAAATTGTAAGTTGTATCTGCACTTGCTCCTGATTCTGTTCCTGTTAATGTTGAAGTTCCTGCTGAACTATTTAATGTAATACCACCAGGTAAAGAACCTGATTGTACTGCCATTGATGTTGAATCAGTTGCAGTTAAATTAATAGTTCCAATTGAACTACCACCTGCAAATGAACCTAATGAACCAGCACTTGTT
>CAZSWX010000296.1:0-3146 GCA_964610865.1 uncultured Enterobacteriaceae bacterium | reverse complement strand
GGCGAAGACCATCCGTTTCATATAGTACCCGTAGCTACCGCGGTGATCTCAGCGCTAGAGATACACGATCATATTAGCGAAAATGAAATTCTTCTTCATAACGATCCTTATACGGGAGGTACCCACCTCAACGACATCGCTGTTATCAAACCGGTATACTTATCCAGCAACATAGCATTTTACATTGTTGTCCGTTCACACTGGGGAGATATCGGTGGAATGAGCCCAGGCTCATTAAACGGTGCTGCGACCGAAATTCTTCAGGAAGGCTTGCGCCTTAATTATCTAAAGACAACCTTGGACGGAGATAGCGAAGTTATGCGATTGATCTTCGATAACGTTCGGGTAACACAGGAAGCTATTTCTGATTTTCACTCCGTACTTGGTATTATCAAGGTCGCTGAACGTCGTCTCGGTGATCTTTGTGAAAAATATAGCCACCAGCTTGTGTCCGACTCCATGGTGGATATATTAGACAACAGTGAGCGAAGAATTCGTGAAGCTATTCGTAACCTCCCAGATGGCGAATATAGCCACATAGGTTATTTGGATGGCAACGCTTTATCGCATCATCCCTTGCATGTCCGCGTAACCCTCTCAGTTCTTGGTGACAGTCTGACGGCAGATTTCGCCGGCAGCTCTCCTCAAGTTAAAGCCCCTTTAAATGCCGGCCCAGCTATTGCGCCGACTTCAGTGCTCACGGTGGTAAAATCGTTTCTTGACCCACGTGGCAGTATTACCTCAGGGACACTTCGTGCCTTTGATATTAGATTGCCAAGCCATTCAATTGTTAATGCCAGTGCCCCTGCCCCTTGTGGAGGATTAAACGAAGTTCGCTTTGCTTGCGACGCAGCTGTAATGGGCGCGCTGGGTCGAGCGATACCAGAACAGATGACGGGAGATGTAAGGGGAACGTCTAATCATACCTATATTGGTAATGAAAATTTTATTTTTTACGAGTACCCATCTGGTGGAACGGGGGGGTGGCAAAGTAGCGACGGGAATACGGCAGTAAGGGCATTTAACGAAGGTGAGAATGTCTCAATACAATCATCGGAAGTAGTCGAAACAAATTTCCCCCTTCGTGTTATCAAATCAGAAATACGACCAGATAGTGGGGGCCCAGGTAGGTATAGAGGCGGGGTTGGATTGGTCCGCCAGATTGAAGTGCTCTCAGAGGATACCAGGCTCTCGGTGCTCTCGGATCGCAACGTTATACCACCAGCTGGCGTATGTGGTGGTCTCTCTGGTGCAGGTAATTCCTTTACTGTTTATCGTGATGGGAATGCCATAGAAACCAGCGCTTTTCCAGGAAAAATAGCTAATTTCCCTCTATTGCCTGGTGATATTGTACAAATAGAAACTTCTGGCGGCGGTGGCTGGGGACCACCATCCGACCGCGAGCAAACTAATATGCAAGAAGATTTAATTGATGGTTATGTAAGCAGCGATGGCTCTAAACAGTACAGCATGATTTCACCTCATGTTAAGATTCTACGGGATGAAAATATATCAATTAGCACCTGCAAAATCACTTTTGAACTCGCCAAGGAACTCAACCTTGCTGTGGGTGATTTAATTGAACTCGTAGACCAGCTTGGACCAGCGATACGAGTCTGGGTTCACTCTGTAACACCTCTGGGTGATGGAATGAAGATATGGCTCTCGCACTTACTTGGGGGCGTTGATCATGCCTCCGTTTATCTAGTTTCTTCTTTCTCCCGTTCGGCTATCGTTGATGGGGTCAGGGAATGATACAGCAGTCCCATAAAAACATATTTGTTGGTATTGATGTAGGCGGCACCTTTACAGACCTAGTAGTCTACGACATTGATGGCTCTGAATTACGCGCCGTAAAAGTTCCATCCAATCGTGCTGCGCCAAATGAAGCCGTAATAAATGCGCTCGATAAATCTTCTGTACCACCTAAAAGTATCAGTTTAGTGGTACATGGCACTACGGTTGCTGCAAATGCTCTATTAGAGCGGCGGGGCTCAAAAACTGCATTCGTTACTACTGCCGGGTTTCGTGATGTTCTCGAGCTTGGCCGCACGACACGCCTAGTTCCTCACACATTATATAATCCTTATTTTCGGCGTCCTCCGGCGTTAGTCCAGAGGAGATACCGCTACACTATATCTGAACGCATGGGAGGTAGTGGTACGCCAGAAATTTCTCCATGTTTAGAAGAAATTGAGACGTTAGCTAAAGAAATGGTCAAACATGGCATTGAAGCTGTCGCGATAGGGTTTTTGAATAGCTTTCGTAATTCAATGCATGAAAAAATTGCTGCTGAAATCTTCAGTCAGTACTTTGAACACGTAACAATATCAACTGACGTTCTAAACGAAATACGTGAATTCGAGCGTTTCTCTGCCGCCGCCATGAATGCTTATTTGATGCCAATAATGGCAAGGTATGCAGTTGCACTTGACGAAAAAATAACAAAACGTTCTAGCAAAACAAGTTTTCTAACGGTTAGCTCTCATGGCGGCCTTTTAAGCACTAAGTCGGTTTGTGCTAGTCCAATACGCACCATTTTATCGGGTCCTGCCGCAGGTGTAGCTGCAGCCATACATCTAGCTGCAGCAATTGATGTCGTCAACATTATCACTCTTGATGTTGGCGGTACGAGTAGTGATGTCGCAATAGTTGCAAATGGTATATTCCCGCAAAGGCGTGAGACCATTATTGAAGGATTAGTCATCAAACAGCCGCAGTTAGATATCCACACGGTTGGAGCCGGGGGCGGGAGTATTGCGTCCTTCGATCATGGAGGTGGTTTACAAGTGGGACCAGAAAGCTCGGGGGCAGTGCCAGGTCCGGCCGCGTATGGGCGAGGAGGTACAGACCCTACGGTTACTGACGCTAATGTAGTTTTGGGTCGTTTAGGTGCCGGACAAAATCTTGGTCGTTCCTTAACACTTGACCACACTTGCGCCCAGCTAGCTCTAAACTCTTTGGCTGCAAAAAAAGACATATCAGTTGAGAACATGGCTGAGGCCATTATCCGACTTGCAGTAGTCAAGATGGCGGCAGCTCAACATGAAATTTCTGCGATGCGCGGTTATGACCCGCGAGAATTTAGCCTGTTGTGTTACGGGGGAGCCGGTCCTTTACATGCCGCCTTGGTTGCAGAAGAAGCC
>CAZSWX010000295.1:0-3189 GCA_964610865.1 uncultured Enterobacteriaceae bacterium | reverse complement strand
CTTGGGGTACTCGTTTCTGGCACAGGCACGAATCTTCAAGCAATAATAGATGCAATCGAAAGAGGTTACCTACCGGCACGTATATGCGTCGTTATTAGCAACCGAAGCGACACATATGGAATAAAGAGAGCGAAACGTTGTGGGCTACCCACGAAGGTAGTGTTGCCAACGGAGTTCGAATCGCGCGCCCAATTCGACAACGCTCTGCTAAATCTTTTGACCCAGCACGGCGTAGAACTTGTTGTCTTGGCCGGGTTTATGCGACTACTGTCGAAGGATTTTGTTCACGCCTTTCCGGATCGAATTATCAATATCCATCCGTCGCTTTTGCCCAGTTTTCCAGGTCTCGGTGCTCAGAAACAAGCTATTGAAAGTGGTGTGCGAATTTCAGGCGCGACGGTCCATTTGATCGATGAAGAAATGGACCATGGCCCAATAGTCTCTCAGTGCGCAGTACCAGTTTATTCCGATGATGATGAAGATACGTTAACAAGAAGAATTCTTAAACAAGAACACCGCATTTACCCTTGGTGTATTAAAATGTTCGCCGAGGGGCGTGTCCAGATAAATAACGGTCGAGTCGTTATACTTAACGAACGGCGTGTTCCCGATGCCGTTATTCAACCGTCGGAGTACAAATGACCTCCGGCCGTTCTTCACTGGGAACGATAGGAATCGATGAATCCGGTAAGGGTGACTATTTTGGGGCACTTGTAATTGCGGGGGCGCACGTGAGTGTCGGAAAGGAAGCCGAACTGCGTGAGTTAGGAGTTCGGGACAGTAAAACCCTCTCAGATAAGCGCGTCCTGGAGCTGGCACACAGAATTAGCGCAATCTGCGTTACTACGGTCGTGGCGGTAAGCCCAGAGCGTTATAATAACCTGTACTCAAAAATCAACAATCTCAATAAACTATTAGCCTGGGGACATGCGCGGGCCATTGAGAACATTTTGGATGAAGTCCGCTGTGACACAGTAATATCTGATCAGTTTGGCCGTAAACAGACCTTGGAAAACGCACTGATGCAAAAAGGCCGCAGCGTGAACCTAATACAAAAACCGCATGCCGAAGAGCATATTTCTGTAGCCGCGGCCTCTGTGTTGGCGAGGGCGGAATTTCTAGGTCGTTTGACCAGAATGAGCGCACAATTTTGTATCGACTTCCCCAAAGGGGCAAGTGCAAAAGTTATTTCTGCCGGGAAGACCTTCTTAAATCAGCATGGCGTCGATGCACTCGCGCAAGTAGCAAAGTTGCACTTTAAGACCACGAGCAAAGTAATGGCTCGCAACTAGCAGCAGAACATCCTTCCGACGACGCTGCCGGGTGACACATGCTTCGCGATGACTACCTCGGTCTCTCAAACCATCTCGGCCATCCCCAGTTCATCTCCTAAGGTTCTTGCTGAGGAAGATGTTTTCCTCTATGGCGTTCGACATGGGCAACACACTCAATACATCAATGGAAAAGCTAATTGGAATCGTGGCAACTCTTCGTGGGCCAGATGGCTGTCCGTGGGATAAAGATCAAACTCCACAAACTCTTCAGCCTTTCCTAGTCGAGGAAACCTATGAAGTACTTGATTCTCTCGAAAGTTCAGATTGGTTCGGGCTGAAGGAAGAGTTAGGCGACCTGTTATTCCAAATAGTGCTCCATTCCCAAATCATGAGGGAAGCCGGCGAGTTCGACATTTCCGACGTCATCGATGGAATCTGCAGAAAAATGGAACGAAGACACCCCCATGTGTTCGGCGACTCTGAGGCGAAAAATACCGAAGCGGTTCGGGCACAATGGTCAAAGATCAAAGCCATGGAAAGAAGAGAAAAAGCGAAAGGACAAGATGGATCTGACTATTCTGTTCTTGCAGGGGTTCCTCACTCTGCTCCGGCTCTGATTCAAGCGCAGCGATTAGGGGAGAAGGCAGCTAGTGTCGGTTTCGATTGGCTTTCTGCCAAAGACGTTTTCCAGAAAGTAGAAGAGGAAATCGCGGAACTGAGCGCCGAGTTGATAAATGAGCATAAATCGTACCAGGAACATGAGCTAGGCGACCTACTTTTTGCACTAACCAATCTAGCACGGCATCTTGGAATCGATTCTGAATCATCACTACGGAAGGCGAACAAACGATTTAACAAGCGATTCCGCTATATTGAACAAAAGGTTTCGGACAACAACAACGACATAGAGACTACACCTGAGGCTAGGTTAGAAGAATTGTGGCGGGAAGCAAAGCAAAAACTAGGTTAGCAGAAAAATTACTGCGGTAACATTTACACACAGTGCCGTTCAAACTTGATAGGGAAGGCCATTAAAGGGCAAGGTTTGAATATTCGTAAGGGAATCGGCGCGTGCTGAAAAGAAATCAGGGAAGATTGATCTATGCGAGTACTCGTGGTACCTATTGCAAACGAAGAAGGGAGTATCTTAAGTGGCATCAGGCGAAAAAAAGCGGCACCGGCAGAGCCAATTACGTAGAGACCGAAACCAAGCAGGCAAGTCGAAAGTAAAGACGCTGATGAAAAACGTCGAGAGCGCAGTCGAAAATGGTGATGGCGATACCATTCAAAGCTCCCTGCGTAGCGCCATCAGTGCCTTACACAAGGCCGGTCAGAAACGACTCATCCCTCGCAATGCGGCAGATCGACACGTGGGCCAGATTTCAAGGCTTGCGCATCAGCACGGCCTAAAACCGCCAGAATAGTTTTGGGTGCAGCGTTCAAAAATTGTCCCCCAAGCGGAAGTAAATTTCCCGAGCGGCAGCCGCGAATAACCGGTCAAGTGCTTGCCTACGTTGCGTCTCGGAAAACTGTACATCGGTGAGGCCTGGGAGGTCTGAGGGATCGAGCGTACCTTTGAGAAATTGCGGGGTCGTCGTAACGAGCACCTGTGGGATAGCGCTGTAATATTGGGTAATTCTGAGATTACTAGCCTGCCATAGGATTTTGTCGGAACTGCGCTCTCGAAGTTGAACTGCGAGAAGTAGCGTTAACTGATATTCTAAAACTTGGTCACGTCTATCAAATGAGCGGGGGCTTACATCCAATTCGTTTAGGGCCACCAATACGACACCGTCCCCTACGTCAGTGACGCGAACGCGGCCACGCGTTCGGAATTCATCTTCGATCGCCCATTCAAGGTCCTTCTCTATGCCTGGTCTCAGTGTGTAGTTCGCAAAATCCCCAAAACTGACAC
>CAZSWX010000294.1:0-3237 GCA_964610865.1 uncultured Enterobacteriaceae bacterium | reverse complement strand
CTCCTTGGATTCCGATTGTTTTGGATGCGAGACCGTCAACGACTTGTGCTATGCAATCCGTGGCGAGAAAAATCCGAGCGCCGTCCTTGGCTGTAGAAAATATCAGGGTACAGTGGGAGTTAGGCGCCAGACCTGCGTGAGACGAAATCTTGCGGTCACGAAAGACGTAGCTTCGAGCGACCCCGTCCCGGGAACAGACACACACCGTAAGATTGCGCGCAAGCTGCGCACGTAGTCGGCTGCTGGCCCGGCTAGCTATGGCGAGCAGTGTGCCGACCGACCAAAGGACTAACCGAAAAACCATTGTCTTGCTCCAACAAGTTGTCTTAAGCAGTTCGGGCCATAGACCCGCGTAGCGTCCACGTTACTTAAAGTCGCGCTATCATGTTCCGCCGGGCAATAGAAGAGTTCCATGAGACCGCCGAGAGGCGATAGTGCGTACCGTTACTCGTTGTCGCACACGAGGTGTCCGCGCAAAACGCCTGTTCTAGCGCCCTGTAAGTCATTTCCGTTGGATTAATTACCGGTATTCCACCGTTGGGGAGGAGGGTGATCGTTCAACTCGAGTTGCGTAGGTTCACGTCTCATCAGGTATTGACTTCCTTTCAATGGAAAATGTATGGCAGTGGGAAAGGCATAAGGCCCCGGACATTGCCCCTGGGATTCTTTTAATTATTCAACATTGTCTGGGGCAATGTTGAGGCCCCAATTGCAGAGACGAGTTGGGCCAGATCTGCAGTTTTGAATAGGCCGAAATTAGCAGAGGGAAGATTAGATGCAAATCGGATATTTTACTGAACGGCCGTATCGTTGGTTGCCCGAAGATCTTGTTTTAAAGAACCGGGCGTTCTTTGGTATTTCGAACGAGCATTTCGATCGCGAAAAAGCTGCGGATGATTATAACTATTACCTTGATGAATATTGTTATGCGGAGGAACTCGGTTTCGACGCGTTGGCGTTGAACGAGCACCACGGGAATCCGATTTGTATGGGTTCGGTGATGAACGTAGAGGCCTCAATTTTGGCTCGAATTACGAACCGCGCCAGGATCGTACTGGTAGGGAACCCGTTGCCTGTAGTGAAACATCCTCTACGCATGGCCGAAGAGCTGGCTGAAATCGATTTAATTTCGCGCGGCCGTCTGGTCACGGGCTGGGTGCGTGGTGCAGGCAGCGAGCAGTTCTTTAACAATGCCAATCCGGCGTACAATCGTGAACTGTTCAATGAAGCACACGACTTTATTATTCAGGCGTGGACTCGTCCGGGACCGTGGCGGTACGAAGGAAAACATTTTCATTATCGGCATGTCAATCCTTGGGCGTTGCCGTACCAACGACCTTATCCCGCCATGTGGATTCCGGGAACGCTGAGTCCCGAAACCGTCGAATGGAGTGCCGCACACAAGTACCCGTACATCGGGCTCGGCACCCCGCTCCCAGCCACTTGTGATTTGTGGGATTTTTACGCGGACGAGGCCGCAAAGCACGGTTACCAAGCCGGTCCGGAGAATTTTGGTTACATGGTGGCTACCGCTGTCGGTGAGACAGAGGAAAAGGCACAGCAGGCCGCCGCAGGATTCGTCTATGGGGGCGGGCAGAACGCGTTCTCTACAGCAGAATTCATGATGCCCCCGGGCTATAATTCTAAGGCGGCGATTCGGAACTTGGCAAAGACCCAAAGCAGCGCCTGGCTGGGTATCAGCGGCGAGAAGCTCAAGGAACAACAGCAGGGCACAACTACTCAGGATGTTGATTACGACGCGATTCGGGGCAAGCTGAGGTCCGCACTCGATCGCGGGCAAAAGAATATGCAGGTAATTGTTGGCACACCGGCGACAGTAATCCCTAAAATCAAGGCAATCATGAGTGTGCTGAGAATAGGAATTTTCATTATTCTTCACCTGCAAGGACCGCAAAGTGATGACGAACGCCGAACGAGCATGCGTCTGTTTGCGGACGAGGTTATGCCTGAGTTGAAGGACCATGCCAAAGCTATTGACCTGAAGGATCCGTTCGACCGACAGCCAGGCTCCGTAGCCTTGCCCAAGGGTACCAAGCGGGCAGCGGTAGTTAACCGAGACCCACTTGCAGGGTTGGGCTTCAAGTAGTTATCGGATCAAACAAATTTCTATCGCACACACGTAGCTTAATTTCCGTAAAAGGAGAGATATTGCGATGTAAGGTGCCCGCTATTATACCTTGGCCGCCGATGCGTTTGTGTTCCTCCGGCGGGAGTTTGCGTCGGGTAGCAACCGCCGCCACGTCCACGCGACATTTGGTGCCTGTTCCTGCGAATAGGGGAAGGATCGAATCTTTGTCTATAATGCCGTCGGGTTAGGGGGCGCGGCAACGTTATCTCTTGACATCGAGGCGCCGGGTTCATAGGCATAGCCGGACGCAAAAAGTTTAAAAGGAGAGGAGATAACAGTATGCCTGAGAAACCAATTGAGCACGCGGAAATGCTTACTGATGCACCGAAGAACTGGGGACGCTGGGGGGCCGAAGATGAAATCGGGTGTCTGAATTTTTTAACTGACCAGGAGGTACTTCGTGGCATCCAGGCTGTGAAACAGGGGAAAACTTTCATGCTTGGCGTGCCAGTAGCACGTCCGCAGGGTGATCCATTGCACCCTATTCGTTCGCAACCTATACGCACCCAGACCAACGATGAAGGGTCATATATCAGTGGCCGCGCCGAACCGTTTCCGGGGGGTCTGAAATACTCTGATGATGTGATCGTCATGTTTCCGCAAGGTACCACGCAGTATGACGCGCTCGGGCACGCCTGGTACGGCGACAAGATCTATAATGGATATGATCCGAAAACGACTATTGGTTCATTGCAGAAATGCTCCATTGAACCCATTGCCAATCACGGCGTGATCGGTCACGGCGTATTAATTGATGCGGCACGATACAAAGGAAAAAAGCATCTCGATCGAGGCGAAGGGGTTACGTTGGATGACATCTTGGGTGCAGCTAAACAGCAGGGCGTCAGCATTGATAAGCATGACATCGTTGTATTACATACCGGTTGGTTGAATCGTTTTTATGAGGAAGGTAAAGAGGCGTTTTTTCCGGACGGAGAATTTGACGAGCCAGGCCTCGAATACAGTAAGGAACTGGTCGAATGGTTTCATGATATGGAGATTGCGTCGATCAGTGCGGATACGGTGGGGTGTGAGCAAGCTTTTAATAAAGAGACTGGTGGCTTAGGCCTGTTACATGCGGCGTTACT
>CAZSWX010000293.1:0-3239 GCA_964610865.1 uncultured Enterobacteriaceae bacterium | reverse complement strand
GTCGCTTTTCCTTTTGGCTTCCAATACTTGCATGGGCATGTACTAATTCTATCATCCTGTCAACCACTTGCTCCCGCGTTAATTTTGTACTGTCCATGTACACTGCATCCGAGGCCGGACGGAGAGGCGCAGCATCGCGCTCGCTGTCACGTTTGTCACGCTGAGCTATGTCCTGAATAATTTGTTTCAAAGATATCTTACGGCCGTTCGTATCTTTTAGCTGAATATACCGACGCCGTCCGCGTTCTTCTATGGAAGCGTCGAGAAAAATTTTTATATCTGCGTCTGGGAACACCACAGTACCTATGTCTCTACCCTCAATGACCGCCGCTCCTGGTGCGCCAAGCCGACGCTGTAACCCGAGTAGCGCCGCCCGAACCGCTGGATGTGCAGAGACCTTTGAAGCTACTTCACTAATTTCCGGTTGCCTAATCTCGGTGCTAATATCGCGCGTCCCAATGTGAACGCTATTGTGAGTGAGGGAAATCTTTACGGTCTCACAAATTCCGGCCAGGCCTACCACGTCTTCAGGAGAAACATTTGCCTCTACGGCAAGCAGACCTATTGCCCGATAAAGCGCCCCAGTATCCAGATACCTATACCCCAACCGTTTAGCTAAAAGCCGACTCACCGAGCTCTTTCCCGCTCCTGCAGGGCCGTCTATAGCGACCAGAAGTTTAGGAGCCCTCTTTACCATTTTTTTGGCAACCTTACGCCAGTTACATCTTGCAACAAGCCGTAGTATCCCGGGAAAGATATTTCCACACACTCGGGCTGCTCTATTTCTACGCCCTCGCTTGAAGCAACTCCCGCAACAGAAAACGCCATGGCGATACGATGGTCGCCCAAACTGCGGATCCGACCACCCTTAAGTTCCGCGCACCCCTTGATCAGCAGCCCGTCCGGGAGTTCCGTGACTTGCACACCCAAAAGGCCGAGCGCCTCAGCTAAAGCTTTGATACGGTCACTCTCTTTTGCTCTCAATTCTCTTGCGCCTTGGATTACCGATTGTCCGTCCGCCAGAGCCATTACTACGGCAACTATAGGGATCTCATCGATAGCGCGAAGCACAGTTTCTCCGTTTATGCTTATGCCGTTGAGTGAGCTGTGTTCTACCAGTATATCCGCTAACGGTTCGCCTTCCACGAATCGCTCGTTCTCAGTTTTTATTTTGGCCCCCATAGCCCGGAATATGTCCAGCACTCCGGTGCGTGTAGGGTTCAAGCCAACATCCCTTATACAAAGCCTAGAACCCGGAAGCAGTAGGGCCGCCGCTATAAAAAAGGCAGCCGAAGAAAAGTCTCCCGGCACGTGAACATCGCATGCCTGGAGATCCGTTTCCCCTTTGACGGAAACTATGCAATCTTCCACTCGTACTGCTGCTCCGAATCTAGGCAGGAGTCGCTCAGTATGGTCCCTTGATCGCGCCGGTTCTATTACGGTCGTAATACCCTTTGCATAAAGACCCGCCAAGAGAATGGCAGACTTAACCTGTGCACTAGCGACCGGGCTTTCATACGTTAACCCATGCAGAGCCCCCTTTCGCCCGTTGACGCGGAGCGGAGCGCAATCCGAACTCTCCTGGAAATGTATCGATGCGCCCATCCTCCTGAGCGGATCAGCGACTCGACCCATTGGACGGGTTCGAAGGGAGTTATCGCCATCAAGAAACGAATCAAACGCGCTGGCAGAAAGAATGCCACAGAGTAGCCGGATAGTCGTCCCAGAGTTGCCGCAATCAATAGTACGAGTGGACTCTTCCTGGTGATTGAAATTCGCCCTGCCGTCGCTTCTAACAGTGACAACAGCCCCGTCCCACGTTATGTCTACGCCGAGCGACTTGAACGCCGAAATTGTACTTTTATTGTCCTTCGCAAGAGAACAGTTAACAATGCGACTTGTCCCCGTCGAAAGCGCAGCAAACATAACCGCGCGGTGGCTAATTGATTTGTCTCCCGGGAGACGGATTTCCCCGTCCAGTTCATTAGGGGCTGGCGGAATAAGTAAGGGTCCTGTCATTTTCTTTCTTTCAAATTGGTGAGCCTATTCCTTTCTTCTCTCGCACGCTCAATATCACAAGAGATCGTTTCACCGTCTCCTTCGTGAATCGCCTCTTTCATCCGCGCCAGGGCGCCTTCGAAATTCGTAATAGCGGCAAGCAGCGCCGCTTTATTATCAAGGCAAATGTCCCTCCACATTTCGGTGGGGCTGCTGGCGACACGCGTCAAATCTGAAAAGGAACTTCCTGCATAGGGGAGAGGGTCGATTCTCTGCGACACCGAATCCACTAATCCATTCATAACGCTAAACGCGATCAAATGCGGCAAATGGCTTACCTGCGCTAATAATTGGTCGTGAGTCTGCGGATCCATTTCCTCGACTCTCATCCCCACTCCCTCCCACAAAGCCCGGATTCTGCTAAGTGGTGACTCGTGTGTGTTTTCAGTAGGCGTTAAAATACACAAGCGGTCATCAAAAAGCGTTTCGAAAGCAGCGCCAGCCCCCGCATTCTCGGTGCCCGCTATGGGGTGCGCCGGGACGAAAGGCAGATGATCTGGCAACAGGCTCTCTAGCGTATCCACTATAGCCGTCTTAACACTTCCCGCGTCGGTTATCACACATCCGGAGGGAAGGTGTGGAACGAATTGTTGCATGACCGGCCGCGTTGCACGTACCGGGACAGCCAACAGTAGTAGGTCCGTTCCAACAGAGGCCTCGGCCGCATCAAAAGTGTAAGAGTCAATAATGCCACGCTGAAGTGCTATACGCAGATTAGCCTCGGTCCGGCCGAACCCTATAACTTCCTCTACCAGACCCCGGTGCTTGGCCGCTAGACCAAATGAACCACCGATAAGACCAACCCCAACTATTACAAGCCGTCGAAATAGAAACGTCATATCTTCCGCCCAATCTACCCCCGGAAAGCCCTACTGCAGACTCCTCTCTAAAGCGCTAATGAACCGTTCGTTCTCCGCCGGGAGGCCAACACTCACGCGAGCATAATCAGGGTATCCATATCCGTTCATCGGTCGGATGATGATACCGTGATATAGAAGCTTCTCAGGAAGATCGGCGCCAATCCGTACCAAAAGGAAATTAGCCGAACTGTTTACATATTGAAGCTCTAGTCGGTCTAGTTGCTCTCGAAGAAACGCTAGGCCTTTACGATTATTTTCCCGGGTTCGTAGGATATGTTCCGTATCATCGATCGCGGCAAGGGCACCTACCTGTGCCAGAGT
>CAZSWX010000292.1:0-3285 GCA_964610865.1 uncultured Enterobacteriaceae bacterium | reverse complement strand
GGCATCGCAGCGCTTTTTTCCATTAGTAGCCCTGCCGCGGCGGCGAGTTCGTCTGCTACCGCTATTACTGTGTGATGAAGCTCGCGGCCTTGGAGGTCTTCCTCGCCTCGTTGATCGTCAAGCGGATCAAGTCCGGAGACTCCGAGCGCGAACTCGACAAGCCCGTCCCGCCAGGGGCGTCCGAAAGTATCTGTAATAATGACCCCTATGGAAATGTCTTTCGCTTGCTCTATGGCCAAACGTATCTGACGAGCGGATCTGTCGGGGTCTTCCGGTAGCAAAATGACGATGTCGTCAGCGAGGGTGTTGGATGCATCGACTCCAGAATTGGCACATACCCAGCCATGCTTGGTTTCCGTTACCACTACGCCATTTTTCATGCGGACAATGCTACTGCTCTCGGTTAATACTACTTCCACCATCCGCGGGTCTTTCTCCCACATTTCTGCGATTTGTACGGCAAACGGAGATGGCGTAACGGTTTTTAGATCTATTACGGCACCTTCGGCCTTAGAAACAATTTTCTGACACATGACTAGTACGTCACCGTCTTTGATCCCAACTTTTGCTCGCTCGATCGCCCCGAGAAGCAACGCGGGTAGATCATCGCCCGGCTTAATTTGGGGGACATCAGGGATGGGTATGATGGCTATAGTGCTCATATTCTTTCCTCACTGCTTGGTTTTTCCCTCTTTTGGTGGCGAAAATCGATGATTTGTTTTGCTAGCGCTACGGATTTGCTCATGTTGGTCATGACTGTATCGGTGACGATAGTTTCCATATGCATTTGTTTTATCCGCTGATCGGCTCTGCCGTCTTCTTTTAAATCCTCTTGATCGAACACGAAAGTGTTAACAAAGTCTCGGTATAGGTCTGCGACTCCCACGGACGACACCTCAAATCCCAAACCAGACAACATGCGGTCGGCAGGCCCCTTTATAGGTTTGCCAGCGACAAGTGGACTGACCGCTACGACAGGGGCCTTTGTGAGTCGTAGCGCGTCGCGTACGCCGTTTAATTTCAATATTGGACCTATACTCACTATCGGGTTGCTTGGCGGAAGCAGGATGAGATCTGCGTTGAGAATGGCGTCGAGTACGCCGGGCCCCGGCTTCGCCTCATCTATACCTTGGATTTCTATGTCTAGCACAGTTCCTTCGCCCCGCATCTTCACGAAATACTCCTGGAATGTCCAAGTTCCTGTCTCTGTACTGACTACTGTCCTTACGGGGTCATTTGTCATCGGCAGAACCGTCGCTTGTACGTTCCAACGAGCCGCGACGGCTGCGGTAATTTGACTCAGGGTTTTTCCCTCACGAAGTTGTTGACTACGGTACAAGTGAGTTGCCAAATCGGTATCGCCTAATGCAAACCAAGTGTCAGAATAGTAACGGCCGAGGCCTTCCAAACAGCGATATGTTTCATCAGGTAGCCCCCAGCCTTTGGTGGCGTCAACTGCATTGGCGAGCGTGTAACTTATCGTATCAAGGTCCGGGGATACGGCGAGGCCGAAAAACTCATCATCGTCACCTGTGTTTACGACGGCGGTGAGGTTCTCGCTGGGAATAACGCGCACCACCCCCCGCAGTAGCTTTGCTGCACCAACGCCTCCGGCTAAAGCTGTTATGCGTAAATTGGAACGGTTAGACACGGTTGCGCACGGATAGAAAATCGAACTAGATTAGGGCTAATGGACTGAGTCACTCTTCTCGCGTTCGAAGGGGTGTACGTATCGGAATTGCTCTGACGCCGCCAATTTCTTGTAGGAGCCGAATTGTTTGTCTGGGTCCTCTATAAGATCCAGGGGGCTCATTTCATCGTCGGTATGATCGAAAATTTTCCGCAGTTTATAAGTTGTGGACCGTTCGGCAGGTGTTCTGTCTATATCTCGAATGAGCCGACGCAGTTCCTTTGGAGGAACCAGTTGGCCGTATTGAGCGCCCGCGGAGGTCGAAATGCTCTCATTTATCAGTGTTCCTCCGAGGTCGTTAGCCCCCACTGTGAGCAAATGTTGGGACATTTTCAGCCCTTCTTTAACCCACGATGCCTGAATGTTTCGGAAGGTCGGACCGAGCATGAGCCGGGCTATCGCGTGCACCCGGATGACCTCTGCACCCGTGGCCCCCTCGCGTACGCCTTTCACAAGTTTCCTTTGGTACATTGGGGCCTCTTGGTGAATCAATGATAAGGGCACAAATTCGGTGAAACCTTTGGTCTCCTTTTGAATATCCCGAAGCAGATTCATGTGCTTCACCCAGTGTTCTGGGGTTTCGATATGTCCGTACATTATGGTGGATGTTGTAGGTATTCCCAGGCTATGTGCGGAGGTGATAACTTCTATCCATTGCTTCGTCGTAATGCGGCCGGGGGCTATAATGTCCCGTATCTCTTGGTCAAGGATTTCTGCCGAAGTGCCAGGCAGAGTATCCAACCCAGCATCCTTGAGGCCACGAAGGTACTCTAAGATGGGAACGCCGGACCGAACCGAGCCGTACAACACTTCCTCGGGGGAGAATGCGTGAATGTGCAGGTCGGGGAACGCGCTTTTGACCGCGCGGGTTAAGTCGATATATAAACTGCCCTTCATTTTAGGCGGCAAACCGGCTTGCAGACAGACTTCCGTCGCGCCCATATCGATCGCTTCCTGAGCGCGGCGGATAATCTCCTCCTCTGGCAAAAAGTAGCCTTCTTCTTCTCGAAATTCTCTACTGAAAGCACAGAAGGTACAGTGTTTGATGCAGACATTAGTAAAATTGATATTCCGGTTAACCACATATGTAGCAACGTCGCCCACTTGCCTTCGACGCATTTCGTCTGCAACCAGACCTATTGCATGTAAATCGATACCAGATGCGTCGCATAAGCGTAGGGCGTTTTGCCAAGAGACTTCTTTTCCCTCTAGCGCCTGGTGGAGAATTGAACTGACGTCGTGACTAATGCTTTCAAGTATGCCGTCCAGTTTTTGGGCTGTCACTGTATGATCTCCTTAAAATTCGGCCGGACATTATGTTCTGCCACGTGCCGAGGTTGTTGCTGTTAGGCCGTAACTTCTATTTGCAGTTCTCGAGTGCGCGGCTGTAAAGCGGGCAAGAGGAATCCTGGCCTTTCGATGTATTCTTCGTAAATTGCGAGCCGTTCGCGTAGAGAGAACCCTTCCTGGGTGCAGGTTTCCGCCAAAATTTCCAGATGGGGCCAAGCTGCTTCGGGGTTCACATAATCTTTCGAAACGGGAGAAATTCCTCCCCAGTCATTGATTCCGGACCGCAGTATGAGCTTATGATCGTC
>CAZSWX010000291.1:0-3285 GCA_964610865.1 uncultured Enterobacteriaceae bacterium | reverse complement strand
CATTAATAAAATAGATCTTCCGAGTGCCGATCCTGAGCGCGTACGTAATGAACTAGAAGAGGTGATCGGCCTAGATGGCAATGATGCCGTGTTGACGAGTGCAAAGGAGGGACGAGGTATAAGGGAGGTGTTGGAGGGTGTTTTACGATTGATGCCAGCACCACAAGGAGATGCTCATGCGCCGGTGAAGGCCTTGCTGTTTGATAGTTGGTTTGACCCATACCAGGGTGCGGTTGTGCTTGTGCGAGTATTTGAAGGAACCCTCCGCCAGGGCATGAAGATACAACTCATGTCGAGCGGCAAAAACTACGAAGTCGCGCAAGTAGGGATTTTTTCACCTCATCCCCAACCGGTGAGCGAGCTCGGACCTGGTGAGGTGGGCTTTGTTATGGCAGGCATCAAGGAAGTAAGCGAAGCCCGAATCGGTGACACAATCACGAGCGCCCGCAGGCCGACCACCGCGATGCTACCGGGATTCAAAGCCGCGAAACCGATGGTGTTCAGTGGTCTGTATCCGGTTGAGTCAAAGCAATACGAGTCACTTCGAGAGGCAGTGGAAAAGCTTCGGTTGAATGACGCGGCATTTTCCTACGAGAAGGAGACATCCCTAGCTCTTGGCTTCGGGTTCCGCTGTGGGTTTCTCGGGCTTTTGCATATGGAAATTGTTCAAGAGCGTTTGGAAAGAGAATTTGCTCTGAATCTGATAACGACTACGCCTACGGTAGAGTACCAAATATTAACGACGGAGGGGGAAACGCGACATATAGAGAACCCTTCTGCGCTGCCTCCGCCTCAACAGATAGAACAAATGTGCGAACCTTTTATACTGGCTACTATACATGTCCCCGAGGAATATATTGGGAACGTTATGAAGCTTTGTCAGGACCGGCGAGGGATACAGCGAGAAATGACATATCTGGGTTCCTCGAGAGCTGCGCTCAAGTATGAACTCCCGCTTAACGAAGTCGTGATAGATTTTTATGACCGAATCAAGTCGATTACTAGAGGGTATGCTTCATTCGACTACGAATTTCACGAGGTTCGCAAAGCAAACCTCGTGAAAATAGATGTGAGAATAAATGGCGATCTGGTGGACGCCCTCTCTCTCATTGTTCATAGCGATTACGCTTATAGTAGAGGAAGAGACCTGGTGCAAAAAATGCGAAAATTGATTCCTCGCCAAATGTTTGAAGTTGCGATCCAAGCTGCCATAGGCAGCAGGGTAGTCGCCCGTGAGACGGTCAAAGCATTGCGGAAAAATGTAACGTCGAAGTGTTATGGCGGGGATATTACCCGGAAGAGAAAGCTGTTAGAGAAGCAAAAAGAGGGCAAACGGAGGATGAAACAGGTGGGCCAAGTTGAGATTCCGCAGGAAGCCTTTTTAGCGCTCCTTCAGGTCGGCGAGACTGAAACTTCGCGCCGGGTTTCATAGGAACCGTGCAATCGGGAACAAGGAGACCGGACGTCTCATGTTTCTGAGGAGACTTTTTCTTTCCAACACAGGAGTGGGCTCTTGGTTAAACATACAACAGCGCGGAACAAATCAACTTTTCGCGAATATGCGGAAGCGCTTTTCGTAGCGCTTCTGATAGCAATGTTCATACGCAGCTTTATTGTACAGGCCTTCAAGATTCCATCGGGTTCGATGCTCCCGACTCTTCAAATAGGTGACCACATCTTGGTTTCAAAATTTTCGTACGGACTGCGTCTTCCTTATCCTTTTGAAATACCGCTCGTACAGTGGCAGGAACCGGAGCGGGGAGATGTAGTGGTTTTCCTTTATCCCAAGGACAAGACTAAGGATTTTATCAAACGGGTCGTCGCTACGGGTGGAGATGAGGTGCGGATTATTAATAAACAATTGTTTGTTAATGGTGTTCCAGAGAAAAACGGTCACGCGTATTTTGACGAAACGAGCGGGACTGTTTCAAGCTTGCGAGATAATTTTCCGGGGCGCGGCACAGTCTCAGTTCCGGACGGTAAGTTATTCGTCATGGGGGATAATAGGGATCATAGCCACGACAGCCGTTTTTGGGGCTTTGTCGACGAAACAGATGTAAAAGGTAAAGCCTTTTTGGTATATTGGTCGTGGGACGGTATTGACAGGTGGATCCGTTGGGAACGACTTGGGTCAATAATAAGCTGATAACGTGACCGAAGTGAAGTCGAGAGAGAGGTGCAAGTGGCGCAACTCGAGCAGATGTTGCTAGAGAGCAACAAGGTATCTCAGGATGACTTGCGACGGATCAGGCTCATTCAGCAGGACCGCGGCGAAACGTTGGAACGTCTGCTGGTTGAATTAGGGTTTGTTTCCGAAGACGACTTATTACCGGTCCTCTCGAAGTACTACGACGCGCCAATAATTTCCGCACGAGATTTTCCTGCTCCGTTGCCGGTTTTGGAGGGTGTAACCATTGGCTTCCTCCGGCAGGCACGGTTGGTTCCGCTAGCCGTGGCGGAGGGTGAGCTCATGGTTGCGATGGCCGACCCCGGAGACGTGTACTCTGTTGAGTCATTAGAGAACGCGACCGCGCTCTCGGTGGATGTTCACTTGGCGCGTGAACGTGAAATAGTTGATGCTCTGACTGAATACGCCGCCGACGGCGCTCAAGCCGCGGACTCGGTAGATGTCCATGGAGTGGAGTATATAGAGGACGACCAGGAAGATGAGGCCCGGCTAAGGGATCTCGCCAGCGAGGCACCGGTAATTAGACAAGTGAACATGCTAATTGCCCGGGCGATGGAACAGAGAGCCTCTGACA
Source organism: uncultured Enterobacteriaceae bacterium (assembly GCA_964610865.1). GTDB lineage: Bacteria > Desulfobacterota > Binatia > Bin18 > Bin18 > Bin18. The sequence goes on along the minus strand of CAZSWX010000291.1, from coordinate 523 downwards.
TACACATCGAGCCCTTCGAAAAGGAACTTCGGATACGATATCGGATAGATGGAATGCTGCACGATATAGAGGCACCTCCCAGAAATCTCCAGGCAGCGTTAATTTCTCGGGTCAAACTCATGGCAAAGCTCAACATCGCCGAACGCCGTTTACCGCAAGATGGGCGGATAAAACTGCGGATGTTGGGCCGGGAGGTTGATCTACGGGTAGCAACTTTACCTACCTTGTACGGCGAGAGCGTCGTGCTGCGAATACTGGATAGGTCCAGCATCGATGTCACGCTGGAATCGTTGGGTTTTCCAACGGACACGTTGGATTCTTTCGAGCAACTTATTCGTCAGCCCTACGGTATGATTTTAGTCACTGGACCGACAGGGAGTGGTAAAACTACGACGTTGTACGGTGCGCTCGATAAAATAAATTCGCCGGAGAAAAAAATTATCACGATTGAAGACCCTGTCGAGTATCAACTGGATGGAGTAAATCAAATTCACGTCAAATCCCAGATTGGACTGACTTTCTC
>CAZSWX010000290.1:0-3312 GCA_964610865.1 uncultured Enterobacteriaceae bacterium | reverse complement strand
GGTCTGCGACTCACGATGGCAGAAAGGTTGTACTCGCCCAGGCGGTTGAGGGTCTTTTCGTATATTTTACCCCACCGGCCATATCCTATGAGTGCGACGTTCAAGAGTGTACACCCGTATAGTTGCTCTCGGCCCAGTCCATAAAATATTTTAGGCCGGAGGCTAAATCTACTTTGGGGTGGTAGCCGCACTGGCGTGCGGCCTTGATGATATTAGGACATCGCCGCTGTGGCTCGTCGGCAGGATAGCTGTCAGGGTACTCGATTAAGTTGCTTGGGATTTTTCGCCCCAGCGTTCTCTCCAGAAGCGACACTAGTTCTAAAACCGATATTTCAGGCTTCGGATTGCCGATGTTGTAGGCCTCACCTGGCACGCCATCAAGTAGTACGCGGAGGAATCCTTCTAGTGCGTCGGTAATATAACAAAAGGTCCGCGTTTGTTTGCCTGTCCCATAGATGTTGAGGGGTTTCCCCCCCACGATTAGACTTCCGAAGTTGGGTAAGACGCGATAGTCCGTTTCCTTCATGCCGGGCCCGTACACGTTGAAGGGACGGACTACTTTTGTCGGTATGCCGTGAAGTTTGTGAAAAATGACACAAAGGGTCTCTCCCAACCGCTTGGACTCGTCATAACAGGCCCGACTGCCGGTGCAAGAAACATGGCCGGCATAAGATTCTGATGTGGGCACGTGCTTCGCGTCGGGGTCCCCGTATATTTCGCTTGAGCTAAAGAACAAAACTCCCTGCGTCCGTTTCTCCAGGGCGAGTTCGAGAAGATTTCGGGTTCCAGTGACTGCGACATCGAGGGTCTCGAGTGGGTATTTCTGGTAATAAAAGGGACTCGCGATGCCGGCAGCATGAATGACGTAGTCTATGTTTTCTTTTACAATAAGCGGCGTGGTTACATCCTGCACGCGAAAACTGACGTTGGGGAGAACGGGCTCCGCCCCCTGATTTGTCACTTCTGCAGTAATCAAGTTGTCATACGCCAAAACCCGACAGGGGTTGTCTAGTAAACGTTCGTTTATGTGCGTAAAAAAGCCGAGAAAGTATTGTCCTAAAAACCCAAGGGCACCGGTAATAAGAACCGTCGTGCCATCGAACCGTTCACAAATGCTGTTTAGTTCGGCAGCTACTTTTGCAGAGTTCTCAGTGATGTAGGGAGCTAGCATAATTTCAGACTACTTTCAGTTTCGGGATTGGAACGAGGAACTTGCCCCCTGCTTTCATAAAAGAGGCATTGTTTTTTATTATGGATTCGGCAAAGTTCCAGGCTAAGATTAGCAAGTAATCGGGCATGGTGGTCTGATCCCGTAAGATATCGGAGGCCACGATCGGTATTTTCTTTCCAGGGGAAAAGAGTCCTTGTTTAAGAGGACTGTCATCTACGATGTACTCGAGGTATTGCTGCCCTATACCAAATTGGTGCATCAGAGTGGTCGCTTTTGCCGGCGCACCAAATCCGGCTATCTTTTTCTTCTCCGACTTTAAATTACGAAGCAGTTCTGTCAGGTTTGTGCCCATTCGCACGATGTTTTCAACGTAACCCCGGTAGGTGTCGTGTTGGTATAGTCCACTTGTAATTTCTTGCTGGATCAGCTCCTGAACGCTAGGTTGAAGGGGAAAGCGGGCTAAAGACTTCGTCGCAAAACACCTTATAGACCCGCCGTGCGTGGGTACCCGAGAGACTTTAAAGAGTCGGAGCCCCATGGAATTTAGAAAGGCCGCGAGAGGCTTTACCGAATGATAGCTAACATGCTCGTGATAAATAGTGTCAAAAAGATTATTTTGGAGAACATCTAGGAGATAGGACACCTCGAATACGAATATCCCTTCGTTCTTCAATAGGAGGGAGACGCCGCGCGTTATGTCTCGAAGGTCGTCGGCGTGGGCAAACACATTGTTGGCCGTCACGATAGAAGCGGGCCCGTGCTGCAGTAGTACCTCTTTGGCATATGCCGCGGTAAAAAATCGACAGTCTGTCGGTATACCCGAATCCGTGGCACGTTCGCTAATCTCACGGGCAGGGTCGACACCGAGAATGCGATGTCCGGCATCTTTGTAAAATCGTAGCAGGGTACCGTCATTAGACCCTATATCTACGACTAAAGAATCTGTCACAAGTCCCGCCGTACGGGTAACTTCCTCGGCATACTGACGGAAGTGCTCGACAAATATGGGCGAGGTGCCGGAAACGTACACGTAGTTTCTGAATAGCCGCTCAGGGTCGACAACGTGTGCCAGCTGGACGTGGCCGCACTGCCCACACCGGATGACATCGAGAGGGAACGTCTCTTGATCATCGGTCAGTTGGTGTTTGTGGAGCAACTCGTTGGCCGGAGGAGTTGGCTCTAACTCGAAGGCCCTTTCCAACTGATCGCCTAGACAAAGACGGCAGTTGTTACGTTTGGATACGTCCTTCACGCTCTTCCGCCGATCAACCGGCTTTGGGGATTATCGAGGGGATGCGTGCGGTGTCGCCTTCATAATCGTCCATCGTTCGTGGATTGCGAGCAAAACACCACATTACGGACTCGCTTGTAAACTTCATGGCATGCTCGTACAGGGGCGGGGTGTAAAACATTTGTCCTTCTTGGATCGAGAATTGTTGGGGAGCGTCCTGGGAACCAACGGGGCGATGGTAATAGTCAACGGTGCCTTTCTGCATCCAACAGTAGTGCCAGTCCGTCTTATGGTAATGGTTTGCGCGAATAGCATTCGTCGTAGAACTGATGACCGATACACTGCCCATGGGCAAGTCTAGAAGGTTTTTGATCTCGCCCCTATCGTCCACGTACGGCGCGCGTATACTGATGATTGTTCGGTTTTCCATGCGGAACATAAACACCAGATTTTCATGGCCTTGTAAAGAGTATTTTGAGGAGCGTGTTTGTTTTTCTCGAACAATTACTGCTCTCGAGAACTGGTGCTCGCCTGTTAAGAGAACCATGGGCGGGTTGCCAAAACCAGCGGTTTATCCCGAAGGTTAGTGTGCTAGACTTGTTTGCAGTCGCTGAGTAAACGAAGGGTAAAATACGCGTTACGGCGTTAATGTTTTGGTGGAGTGATAGTATGACTGTATCAGCAAAAGGAGAAAAGGAAGTCCAAATTAAAGGGAGTGTCCATCTCCGATGGAACGCGTTTTACGATTTGCTAGAACCCGGCTCCGGATTGTGTGTGGAAGTGGGTTGCGGCGGTTCTGTGGTTAACCGCGCCTCTGTCGAACGATTGGGCTACCGTTATCTAGGTCTCGATATACGCCCTTCCAAAGGCCTGAATGCCATAGGCGATGCGCATATGCTTCCATTCGCCG
>CAZSWX010000289.1:0-3332 GCA_964610865.1 uncultured Enterobacteriaceae bacterium | reverse complement strand
CCCGCTCTCTTTCCAACGCAAGACGTCGGCCCGAAGACCCACATTCTCGTGTATGTTCCCGAGCTTCCCATTCACCCTCAACATAGCACTTCCTGCTCCTTGGTTTAACCTTATTTTGGCAGATTCGGAGGCAACACTCCTAAATGCCGTATGCGCAACTCCCGCCAGGCCCGCCTGAGCACCCTTCGGGCCGCACGAACACCTTCTGCCGCTACTTTAATACAAATGCCGCGGCCTTGTGGTAAGACGCTCACTCCGGCTAACACGCCAGTCAATACTGCACATTCTCTGTTCAATTCTTCTTGTATTTCCGCGGACCAGGACTTTGGAATCTTAGGGCCCACCAGTAGCGCCTGTCCCCACGCGCGAGAACGGCCCAACACCGCTTGGCCTTCCAATGATTTTCGCGTCGGTTGCACTAATCCGTGTTCTCGAAAAATCAGGCGGTTCGAGTCGTCATAAATTGTTAAGCTGTTGGAGAGTGCATCAAATGGCCCATTATCGTCATCCGCACGATTTAGAAACACTTCCGAAAGAAACAGGGAGGCATCTTGGGCCAATGTTACTCGAACCCCCTGAGCAAAACGTGCGCCTGAGAAAAGTATGACTGGATCGGGACAGTACTCGGCGTAGGATCGCCTGTCTAGCCGAAACTCAACAGTTTGGACGGCGCAATTCGCAGACATAGAGTGTATTTTTTCCGCGGCCTGATTAGTCAGATGCACTTGCGCGTCCGGTTCTAATCTCACCTGAACCAACGCTCTGTCCCCCTGAATCCACCCGCCAGCAGGATTCTGAACGTAGACGACTGCCATCCCGGGCAACTCGGGGTCCAAATGCCAGGGCTTCGCGAAATGAAAAGGATGGGCCACATAAGAATCAGACAGGTAAGTTTCGCCCGCATCATTCCGAAACACCAGGCGACAAATGCCCGACTTACCTATAGAACCCGGCGGGCGCTGGGAGAGAGGCTCCAAAAAATAGGGCCTAAACGCCCTGGGTAATCGTTTCACATCCGATACAATTGGCGCGAAGAAAGATGCGTGAGCAGAGTGCTCCATTGGCAGAGAACAACCTAACCGAACAATAACTCGTTCCCTACCCATTCGCCGACTTGTTCGATTCCTATACCCGTTTTGCAATTAGTGAATAAAAAGGGCTTCGTCCCGCGAGCCTCGGCGGCATCGCGCTTCATGGTTTCAATGTTCGCGCCTACATGCGGAGCGAGGTCGACCTTGTTAATAATGAGCAAGTCTGAACGCGTGATGCCCAGACCCTTCTTCCGCGGAACGTCGTCCCCGCCCGCCACATCGATAACAAAAACGAATGCATCGGCCAATTCTGGAGAATAAGTGGAGGCCAAATTGTCCCCACCACTCTCTAAAATAATTAGATCCAGCTTAGGGAATTGCTCCTCGAGACTCCTCACTGCCTCTAGATTCATGGTCGGGTCTTCCCGTATGACCGTATGAGGACACGCTCCAGTCTCAACGCCCACGATACGCTCCGGCGGTAGGAATCCACGGCTCCTAAGCCGCTGGGCGTCCTCTTGAGTGAGTATATCGTTGGTGACAACCGCGATCTGTTTTCCCTGGGCCTGCAAGTAGGGAACAATCTTTTCTATCAATGCGGTTTTTCCGGACCCGACCGGCCCGCCAACACCTAAGCGTGGAACATCTCTGTGGTCTTCCATACAATCCTTCCCACCCGTCAATCTTGACGCACTGTATTAGACCGAACAAAGCCACGCTGAGAAGCCTTCTTAAGAGCGTTGGCCCGGACGTCGGCATCCTCGACATTCCCGTCAGTCAATCCATTTAGACCCAAAACCTTCCGCTCTCCGCCAAACTCCACTAACTGAACCTCTTTTTCTTCCCCTGGCTCGAAACGAACCGCTGTCCCGGCCGGAATATCTAAACGAAAGCCAAAAGCCTCTGCACGGGAAAATTCAAGGCTCCGATTGACTTCGAAGAAATGATAGTGGGAGCCAACCTGAATAGGGCGATCTCCAGCATTGCAGACAACTATCGCCGCCGTACGCCGGCCCACATTCAACTCCACAAACCCGTCCGCTGGAAGAATTTCGCCAGGTACTGGACCCTTATTTTTCGTCTTTGCGTGTTCGGCCATTGCTTTCCTTTCGCTCGAACTGGTACCTAACTGCCATGTAACGGTCACAAGTGCAAGGATTCTTGAGGTAGGCGGGTGCGTCTCACGACAACAGCAGAACATGTCTACGCCTAACAATTATCCACTTCAACAAAGAAGATGCTCAAAAATTGGGCACAGGCTAGCTTTGTGTCGAAAAAAAAAGCAAAGATGACCAATAACCCCATAGCCCTGTAAACAGTTACTGGGAGGGCAATGAGACTGGAAGTAAATAGACAAATTCTTCATAAATACCTCTAAACAAAGAATAATTTAGCTTACAATATCCGTCTCCCGGATTTTTAATCCTGCCTCATGCCCATTTTCTCTTGTTTGGCCTCACTCTTGCTTAATAACCCATGTGGCGTAGAAGACGTCCAACAGCGTTAACGATGAATCAGCGAAGGAAGGAGTCACGAAGACAATGAAGGTACTAGGTAACAGGAACTTGTTTTTGCTCGTTAGTGTCGCAGTCTCCCTGACGCTCGGCTTCTATGGGCCAGCCAATGCCGACGAAATGAGCGAGTTGAGCGAGTTGCGCGAACAACTTGCACAGCAGCACCAGGTAATGCGGGCACTAGAAAATCGAATGGTAGAGCTCGAAGCTCAAGAGCAAGAAAGAAAAGAAAGCGGACTAGATTTCGGCTTCGCGGCCGGCGCACGAAAGAAAGGGTTCGCACCTGAAGACGTTTACGACAATGGCTTCTTCATCCGGAGTAAAGACGGTAAATACTCACTAAACGTGAACGGTTTCTTGCAGGCCCGATACACATTGACAACGCCCGACAAGGGCCGAAGTCGAAATAATTTTGATGTCGCGCTTGCCCGGCTTGCCTTCTCGGGCTCGGTCTTTGATCCTAAGGTCAAGTACTTCTTCCAGTATGAAGCCACCACGTTTGGAAATTCAAACCGTTCAACCATGCTGGATTGGTGGATGCAGTACAGCTACTCCCAGTACTTGAATATTCAAGCCGGTCGTTTCATCCTGCCGTACAGTAGACAGTTTTATACACACCCAGGAAATTTGCTGTTTAGCGACCTGTCGGCGGCCGATTACGCATTCAATTTACAGCGTGCAGTCGGCGCGAACGTGAGCGGGAAAATGGGCAAGTTGTCCTATCACGGTGTTGTCACCAATAGCATTAGGGCACTAGACGCAGGAGGCCAACAAAATCAAGGCGGAG
>CAZSWX010000288.1:0-3336 GCA_964610865.1 uncultured Enterobacteriaceae bacterium | reverse complement strand
TTCTTCTATGCGCAGTTCCAGGCAACTATGGTTGTCGCGCAAAAAAGTCTTGCAGACTTACGACGAGACCTGTTTTCGCACGTTCAAGAATTACCTGCGAGTTTTTTTGAGCGTAATCCGGTCGGGCGGCTTGTTACACGGTTGACTACCGACGTTGACGCAATCAACGAAGCTTTTTCTGCTGGGACACTGACCATCTTTATGGACATACTAACCTTGACAGGGATCGTTGTTATTATGGTGTCCATCGATTTCTACCTGTCTTTGGTGACCCTGGCCTTGCTGCCCCCGCTCTTGATCGCTCTCAATTTTTTCCGGTCACGGACACGCGTGACCTATCGTGCGATAAGGGAACGGCTGGCTCGGATCAATGCGTTTCTTCAGGAGACTCTATCCGGAATCTTGGTTGTGCAGGCCTTTGCGCAAGAACCAAAAATGTTAGACGAGTTTGACAGACGAAATCGCGATCACCGCGACGCTAACCATCTTTCCAATATATATGAGGCAAGTCTTTTCTCTATTGTTGAGGCTACCGGCGCTATTTGCATTGCACTTATGCTGTGGTACGGAGCCGGGCAGGTGGGCCAAGGACTTGTTGCCCTGGGCACGTTAGTCGCGTTCGTTGAGTATATGCAGAAGTTTTTTGTGCCTATCCGAGAATTCAGCACTAAATATACTACTATGCAGTCGGCCATGACCGCGATAGAGCGCGTGTTTCAACTTTTGGATACCCCAGTCACAGTTTCCTCCCCCAATACACCAAAGTACGTGGAGAACGTTCGAGGGCGGATAGAATTCGATCATGTGTGGTTTGCGTATAACGAGGAAGAATGGATATTGAAAGACGTATCTTTTTCGGTAGATCCTGGAGAAAGCTTAGCGATCGTGGGAGCGACCGGAGCCGGGAAGACGACGATTAGCAAACTTCTGAATCGGTCCTATGATATCCAGAAGGGCAACATTCTGTTGGACGGAGTTGACATCCGCGAGTGGGAACTGAAGCGCCTCCGCGGAACGGTCGGCATAGTTCTCCAGGATGTTTTTCTTTTTATGGGGGACGTTGCGACCAACCTGAGCCTAGGTAGAGAAGATCTACCCTTGGAGGAGCTTCAAAAGGCGGCCAAATACGTAAATGCCGATAGCTTTATTTCTTCGCTCGCTAACGGCTACACGGAGCATTTGCACGAGAGGGGCTCGAATCTGTCGGCTGGACAGTGTCAATTATTGTCGTTCGCCCGCGCGCTCGTATCCGACCCACGAATCTTGGTCTTGGACGAGGCGACATCAAGCGTCGATCCGGAAACAGAAGTTCTAATACAGAACGCGTTGGAGAAATTGATGAGGGACCGGACTACACTCGTCATTGCCCATCGCTTTTCTACGATCCAAAATGCAGACCGCATCCTGGTCATGCATAAGGGAGAGCTTCGAGAAGTGGGCACGCATGCAGAATTAATGCTCGCTCGAGGGATTTATTGGCGCCTATATAATTTGCAATACGCTAGGGGTCAAGCGGGTGAGCTTCTAAAATAGGGGGCACGTGAAACGGTACGTCTAAACTCTTTTTTTTACTGGCGCTGCTTTTGGGTAGTCGCCGTGCTGGTCGGGTGCGCTGGATGCTCACCAGTGTATGTTGCCCGGCTTGCTATTGAAGAGGCTAAGATACTTTGGAACCGGAGACCCATAACCGAGGTCCTGAGTGACCCGGACAAATTAGATTCCGAGGTGCAGGAAAAACTGAAGTTGGTATTGCGCGTGCGTACCTTCGCTGAGCGAGAACTGGGTTTCGAAGTCGGGGATAGTTATAGTAGTTTGTCTCGGCTGCGTGAGCCGCCTATTCTTTATGTGCTGACGGCAGCAGAACAGAAACGTTTAGAACTGTATACTTGGTGGTTCCCTGTAGTTGGGCGGGTAGGCTATCGCGGGTACTTTGATCGCGAAAGGGTGACGGAGGCGGCGGACCGTCTAGTAAGCCAGGGCTATGATACCTATGTGCGGACGGCCACCGCGTTCAGTACTCTGGGTTGGTTTGCCGATCCGGTTTTGCCCTCCCTACTTTTTCACGGCCATATTGCCCTCGCTAACGTTATACTGCATGAGTTGTTTCACGGCTCCGTGTATTTTGGGGGTCAGACGGCCTTTAATGAATCACTTGCTAATTTTGCGGGGCATCGCGGAGCTATCGGCTTTTTCGAGAAAGAGAACGGACTTTCTAGCCCGGAAGCGCGAGCTGCGCGTGCCTCGTGGTCTAGGGAATTGCAACTCTCAAGGCTTTTCGAAAATGCTCGTCAAGAGTTGCTCTTCCTCTATAGCTCAGGCGGCGACCCCATTTTTGTCATGACCAAACGGAAGCAGTTGTTTCAGGATTTGCGGGAAAAGGTGGAACGGGTAACGGGGCAAGAGGCTCTTGATGTCAAATCCAAGCCTCTTGTGTTCAATAACGCGGTCGTCCTCCAATTTTCCATGTATTTAGAGGACTTGGACCTTTTTGAACGGCTCTACCTGCAGAACGGAAAGAATCTCAAAGTCGCACTAGAGGAGATAGTTGAGGTTGCAAAGGATTCCCCAAGACCTTTCCTAGATGTTCGAAAGCTTCTTCGGGCTGCTCGACCCTAGGCAGGGGCTTCTTAAACGCCGGTGACTCAGAGTTGGAGAGTCTAGAGCCCGCTGGTAAGAACAGATCAATACCGGAGGTGCATGTTAGATGATCATGAACCTCTGCTTATGGCTGGAGAAACTCTCGGATCGTGGCGGTTATTTCTTTTTCGTGCCCCATAAAGAAATGGTCGGCTCCTTCTATCGTTTGGAGCTTGGCGGGTACAGACATCGTGGAAACTACTTTTTCCAGTCCTTCAATCGGTGAATAGTCGTCTTTAGTACCACTAACTAGAAAGACCGGTTTTTTGATATCCACAAGAAATGCCGGATCGCGCAAATTCAAGGGGAAGGCGAGTCCGATCAAGGTGTTGACTCGTTCGTCTTTTGCACCTGCTTGCAAGCCTACTACCGAGCCGAAAGAGTATCCCGCGACTAATGTGTTCGTCAGCGAACACTGCGCTTGTAGGAAAGAAACGGCAGCGGATACGTCGTCACACTCCCCCTTGCCTTCGTCGTGGGAACCTTCGCTTTTCCCGACGCCTCGAAAGTTGAAGCGTAGCGTCGCCATACCACACTCGTGAAAAGCCTCAATCAAGGCGGTGACGACGTTGTTGTGCATTTCGCCACCATAAAGAGGGTGGGGATGGCAGATGACCGCACCGGCGGTGGCGCTTGCGGGTACAGAAAGAAGACCCTCTAATACAATTTGACTATCCGCTTTGTTAACGTGGAATACAG
>CAZSWX010000287.1:0-3364 GCA_964610865.1 uncultured Enterobacteriaceae bacterium | reverse complement strand
GTGCCCGCCATTCGTCCGAGGTATAAAGACAAATGCTCGCAACCAATGCAAAGAATGCATGAGCCAAACACGCATGAAAAATTGCCAGCTCGTGCCGCAGGAGAACGACACGTAAACCACCCAAGATTCCCTGTGCTATGACGGCAGCTAGGGCCACTAGGCCCAGCCATTGCAGCCAGCGCCGGTCATCTTTTAACCATAGTGTCAATGAAAGTCCGACCGTTAATGCCCCGACAGTTGACCCTAGCAAACGGTGCCCGTGTTCGTAGAATACTCCCCCGACCATTTGGGACCAGGGAAAAAGGAACATGTTGTGCCCGAACGTCGTTGGCCAGTCTGGTACTACGAGGCCCACACGTAGGCTGGTGACAATACCGCCAAACACAATCAAGGGCAAAGTGGCGACAGTGGTAAATATAGCCATCCGGTGGGGCAGGATGGAAGGGTGCGGAGTGGCGAGGACGGGCGAATCACGCATTTTTGTGCAGGATACGGTTTGTCGTGTTACTCATAAGGGCATCGGCGCCACTCGTGTATTCGTCAGGGCACACGACAGTGCCTTTCTGTCCAAGGTGGAGAGCTTATTTTTGTCAGGATTCTGCCTGAACTGCTTCCGGCCTGAGCTTCCTATTCTGGGGTAACCAATCTTCGTCTACCAGTGGAGAACTATACTCGTAAGGTCCACGGTGCACCGTTGGCGTTACGTCGAAGTTGCCGTGGCCCGGGGGAGATGGGGCAGTCCATTCGAGAGTATTTGCTTCCCAAGGGTTGTCCTCTGCTTTTTTCCCACCGAAAAGGCTCCAGATGAAGTTGACGAAGAACAAGATTTGGGCAATTCCTAAGCAGAATGCACTCATAGTGATGAAGACGTTCCACCACTGAAGGTCATGGAGAAATTCGTATTGCAGAGGATTATAAATCCGACGCATGTGTCCGCCCACGCCAAGAAAGTGCATAGGGAAAAAAGCGCAATTGAAGAATATGTATGTTAAGACGAAGTGAAGTTTACCTAGCGTTTCATTCATCATCCGACCAAATATTTTTGGGAACCAATAGTATATGCCAGCGAATAGTCCAAAAATAATACCGGCAACGACGTAGTGAAAATGAGCGACTATGAAGTAGGTATCGTGAATGAAGATATCGACGGGAGTCGACGCCATGTAGATACCACTCAGGCCACCTATGACGAAATTGGATACAAATCCCAAGGCGAATAACATTGGGCTGGTAAACCGAATGTTACCGCCCCAGAGCGTTCCCAGCCAATTAAACGTTTTTATAGCGGAAGGCACGGCTATTACCATAGTTGTCAGCATAAAGGCCGTACCTAGTACGGGGTTCATGCCACTGACAAACATATGGTGTCCCCAAACGATCCAGGATAGGAAAGCAAGTGCGATCATGGAAAACGCCATCGCCTTGTAGCCGAAAATCGGCTTTCGCGAGAACGTTGAGAGAATATCGGATGTGACGCCCATAGCGGGAAGTACTAGTATGTAGACCTCGGGGTGCCCGAAAAACCAGAACAAATGTTGCCACAGGATGGGCTCTCCGCCCCCCCCCGGCATGAAGAAACTTGTACCCATCGTTCGATCAAAAAGTAGCATTCCCAATGCGGCGGTGAGGACGGGTAACGCTAGCAGTAATAAGATTGCTGTTATGAAGAGGGACCATATGACCAATGGCAGGCGAAACCATGTCATGCCAGGTGCGCGCATGTTCACGATTGTCGTAATATAATTGATAGCTCCCATTAACGACGAGACGCCGAGGATGAGAAGGCTAATAACCCAAAGGTCGGCGCCCGTATCTACGCCGCTCAGGGTCGGATCGGCCGAGAGAGTGGCATACATTGTCCAGCCGCCAGCGGCCGCGCCTCCCTCTACAAAGAAACTCCAAAGTATCATTATCGTTGCCGGAACAGCGGTCCAAAACGAAAGAAGATTGAGTAGAGGGAAGGCCATGTCTCCGGCACCTATCATTAACGGGATTAGGAAGTTGCCGAATCCTCCGACCATAAAGGGCATAACGACAAAGAAGATCATAATTGTCGCATGCATAGTAAAAAGCGAATTGTAGAACGCGGGGTCCATGTGGGCGCTGGCCGTTGTACTTAGCGACTCGGCGAATTTTGCTCCCGGGTAGGGTTTCCCTAGAGTCTCCGATAGCCCTTCGATGGCCCCCGCGGCGCTGTCCTCATCGGCCGGGTACATAAATGGCTCCGAGATCCAACTAGTGAAGGGGACCGCTGACTCGGGCCACGCGAGCTCCCAACGGATCATCATTGCTAGTAAACCACCGATAATTAGCATAAAAATACTTGCGAACATGAACTGACGGCCGATCATTTTGTGGTCTGTGGAAAAGATATATGTCCGTACAAAACCAAGCTCATGATGGTCCATGTGGGATCCATGTTCGACCGTTGCTGCTTCGCTCATTACCGTTCTCCTGTTTGGAACTCTCCTGATTGCTTAAACAAGGCGCTCGAGATTATTAGGCGTGAGAAGTCAGTTCGTTGCGATTGCGGGATCCGTGATTAATGAGTCATTGTGGGCCAACGTTCCTGTCGCGGAGACGGGGGAACTGTCCTTTTGGCTTACTGTGCTGTCCGCAGGCGCTGATGTTTCGGGCCAGCGAGAATTGTACCAAGCGGCGTAATCTTCTGGAGTGTCAACATACAGCGTCCCTTTCATGCCAGAATGGCCAAATCCGCACAACTCTGCACAGGGAATCTCGTATGTGCCCGCTTTGTCGCCTTGGAACCAGGCCTCAATTTGCCGACCAGGAAGTGTATCTTGTTTGAACCTAAGGTTCGGCATAAATAGGCTATGGATCACATCTTTCGAAGTAAGAAAAACACGGACAGGAGTACCTACCGGCACGTGAATGTCGTTGTCTACCTGGTAGTCGTCTTCTGTCTCAAATAGTTTATCTGGTCCGGGATAAAGGACCTCCCAGTTAAACTGCTTACCTGTGACGCGTATCTCGACGTCCGTTTCCGGCACGTTTAGTTTTATGTTTTCCCAAGTCGCCTTGCTGGCGAAACCGAGCCCGATAAAAACGACAGCGGGGATGATTGTCCACAGTAGCTCTAGGCCGGAGTTGCCGTGGGTGTAAACCGCCCTGCGGTTTTCTCTTCTTCGGTAGACGAAGAGAAAAATAACCATAAGCGCTGTGACGACAATGAAGGCCGCCGCGGTGATGTAGTAAATTAAGTAGAAAAGAGAATCAATACTTCCCCCATACGGGGACACGTCCTCCGGAAGCCATTGCAGCATGAGATTTCTTCACCCCTTTGCATTCGTAAAGAATCGAAAATATTTATACCGGAAATCGGCTAGGCTGCAAGGGGAGGGGC
>CAZSWX010000286.1:0-3387 GCA_964610865.1 uncultured Enterobacteriaceae bacterium | reverse complement strand
GGCCTTAAGACTGCATTGCGTCAGCATCTAAAGGAAATCGGTGAAGACGAACTCAGAAAAACGCTAAGCGATATCGCGGCAAGCTATCAGGAGGCGCTGATCGACTCGTTAGTCAAGACTACTGTGCGTGCTGCCGTAGATCTAGGTGTTCAGCGAATTGTTGTAGCGGGAGGCGTGTCTGCCAATTCCCGGCTTCGAACCCGTATGGGCGAGGTGCAAGCTGAATTTAGTAAAGAAGTATTTTTCTCTTCGCTGAAGATGTGCACGGACAACGCCGCTATGATTGCTTTCGCCGGGGCACGGAGGCTGGGTGCCGGCCAAACTTCGGGTCTGGACCTGAACGTTTCGGCAGTCTTGCCATTAGAGTGTACAACAAGTGTGAAAGTCTAAATCGTTGACCTTACTTGAACAAGCGCGCCTTGTGCTCAGAGAACTTGGGAGACGCCCTCACAAACGGCTCGGACAACATTTTCTAGTCGATGAAGGTATCGTTGATAGGATGGTTGAGGTTGCGAGGATTGGTTCGCAGGATGTCGTTTTGGAGATAGGTCCTGGACTTGGTGCGCTCTCAGATGTATTGGTACGGCACGCGCGAAGGCTAGTTCTAGTGGAAAAAGATAGAGAGTTCGCGGCTCGTCTATCCGATCGTTTTGTAGCCATTCCCGGCGTCAGCATAGTCGCCTCAGACTTTCTGCGAACGGAGCTCTCTCACATCATTGAAGACCCACCGATCAAAGTCGTGGCGAGTCTCCCCTATAACGTGGCAACCCCTATCATATTTCGCTTGCTCGGTAGTAAGGGTGCAATCTCCGAGGCGACCCTTATGCTCCAGCGTGAAGTCGCTCAGCGTATTGCCGCGTCACCCGGCACGAAGGCTTATGGAGCGCTGTCCGTGTTCGTTCAGTTATACGCGACGGTAGAGACAATTTGTGAGGTAGGGCCACAGAGTTTTTACCCTGCTCCAAAGGTGAGATCTCAGGTAATACAGATGATCGTTCAGGAACTTCCCAAAATAGAAATATTGGACGCAGCACTCTTTCGTCGGATAGTGAAGGCGGCGTTCGGTCGTCGACGTAAAACGTTGAAGAATGCTTTAAAAGTCTTTGGGGGGGAGGATCTGGGGATTGTCGAAAAAAACAGCGGACTTGATTTACAGCGCCGGGGCGAAACATTGAGCGTCGAGGAATTTGCCCATCTCGCCAATACTTGGCCCGCCGGTAACCTGTCAGATGGTTTGTGAGGATGCCATGGAACTTAAAGTAACGAGCTATGAAATAGAGAATAATGTAGCGACCATTATGTTAAAGAGACCAGGAAGGAGGAACTCTTGGACTGGTCGGATGCATTATGAGTACAGGTGGTGCATGGAACAATCCGAGAGTGATGCTGGAGTTAGAGCTATAGTAGTGACGGGTGCGGGAGCGGACTTCTGCGTGGGAGCGGACTCGCGCGCCCTCGAAGTGCACGTCCAAAAAGGGGGATATGACCCAGGTACGCCAAAAAAAATGCCTCGGGCTGGCTTTGGGGTTAAGGGCGAATTCGACGAAGACTTCGTCTCCCAATTCGGAATGACAAAGCCTATTGTGGCGGCTATAAATGGCCCAGTCGCCGGCGTCGGGTTGGCGGTTGCTTGTTATGCGGATCTTCGTTTCGCTGCTGCTGGGGCAAAATTTACTACCGCGCATGGAGCACTCAATTTGCCCGCGGAGTTTGGCCTGTCATGGGTTTTGCCCAGACTCATGGGAGTCACTGCCGCCAACGATATTTTGTTAAGTAGCCGGGTGTTTCTAGCGGAAGAGGCCTATAAGTTGGGATTAATCAATCAGGTGTTACCTCGGGAAGAACTATTAAGCCGCACTTATCAATATGTGCGCGATATGATCGCCAGAGTTTCCCCGGGATCCCTACGGGCTACCAAACGGCAAATTTATGCAGATTTACATGGTGATGCGGCGAATTCGGTTCGACGTTCTCGTGGGTTGATCGACAGGATGACTATGGAGCCAAACTATCGAGAGGGAGTGGCTGCATTTAAGGAAAAAAGAAGCCCACATTGGTCGGTTGAGTGAGGAATCACGTTCCCGCCAGGGACGCCAGTATTCTAAGTCGCGACATGTCAAGTGAGAGCCAGACGACCGATCCAGTGAGCAGTAGGGCAATGATCGTGAACACTTGAATTCGTTTGACAAGTCCGGGCAACTTTTCGGGTGGAAATCGTTCCCCGCGAATTTCCGTGCGAACTAACCGGTGTCCCATCCCTAACGACACCGCCGCGCTTACGTTGATAAGTAGAAAGACTAGCAAGAGTTTTGTACCAAGTAGGCCTCCGAATTCACTAAGAGAACCTTCTGGTGTAAAGAAAGATAAGCCGGGTGTCGACTTGAATGAGGTCAGTTTCCATGCGCCGGTCATTAATAATACGCCCAGCGAACCGATGCTGAGCGGGTTGTAGTACTTTAGGCCTTGTGAAAGGTACGACTGACGCTCGTCTGTGTTTTCCAATTTAGAGGCTACGGGCAGAAAAGTTACTAGCATGGTGACCCCACTGCCGAAGAAAACAGCGAGGCTCAAAACGTGCGCCCAGAGTAAAATGAAGTCAGTCATAGGGCGCCTGTTTAAACAGAGCGCCTCTTAAATGTAAAGGGTAGGTTGAATCGAGGTGGTTTGACAGAGAAATCGGCTGGCGATACCCTACGAATAGTATCAGCTGGATGGGTTCTCTCCCCTATTGTAACTGAAAGTAAGGAAGGCCAATGGCGGAAAACGTGCTACTGCGTCACCTGGAAGTAGAGGATATTCATAAGCTAGATGTTTACCTGGCCCATGATGGTTACTCGGGGGCTCGGTCTGCAATAACTACGATGAAACCGGACGAAGTTACCGCTATGGTCAAAGAATCTAACTTGCGTGGAAGGGGGGGCGCAGGTTTTCCGGCTGGCGTAAAGTGGGGTTTTCTTCCCAAAGATTCCGATAAGCCTATCTATTTATGTTGTAACGCGGACGAGAGCGAACCAGGGACCTTCAAGGATCGGGCAATTATCGAAAAGAACACCCATACGCTCCTGGAAGGAATGATAATTACGAGTTACGCAATTGGAGCGCACGTCGCTTACATCTACATCAGGGGGGAGTTTGCGTACGGGGCGAAATGCCTGGAGCAGGCCCTAAGGGACGCATACGACCGTGGATATGTGGGTAAGAATATTTTTGGTAGTGATTTTTATTTAGACATTTATGTGCACCGTGGTGCGGGGGCGTACATTTGCGGAGAAGAAACCGGATTGATCCAGTCGATAGAAGGAAAGCGAGCATATCCGCGGATAAAACCACCATTCCCTGCCGTGTATGGATTGTTTGGCTGTCCGACCATCGTGAATAACGTAGAAA
>CAZSWX010000285.1:0-3393 GCA_964610865.1 uncultured Enterobacteriaceae bacterium | reverse complement strand
CCTTCACATCAGATTGTCGGAATATTACGGACCGGTCCGGGTCGAGACCGACGCTAAGCCAATCAATCACCATTTCTTCGGTGTTCGCGGCAATGCTGTCAGCGCCCGGATTGCCCGTGGTAAGCGCATGCCAATCAGCAACGAAGAAAAAACATTTATAATCATTTTGCAGCCGCACCCAATTTGTGAGCGTCCCATGCAAATGCCCCAAATGCAGCTTACCAGTAGGTCTAAACCCACTGACTATTGTCTGTTTAGCCGTAGTGTTCTCGTTGGTCGCCATAACCTAGAGTCTCACAGTAATACGTTCAAAAGTAGCATTCTTACGGGATTTAAAATTCCGCCTAGGATACCGGTCATTAATAACATCATAACGATTAGCATGCCGTAAGGCTCAAGACGCGCCAAAATTATTGCGGGCCCACGTGGCAACAATCCGGCAGCGATGCGACCACCATCAAGCGGCGGCAAGGGGACAAGATTAAATACCGCCAAAACGACATTTATCAACACGCTGGCAAGCAAGCTCCTCACAATCAAGCCGTCGTTAATCAACTGAAGAGACAGGAGAAATTTGAGTGCGAAGGCGGACAACACTGCGAGGACAATATTCATGGCCGGCCCCGCGGCGGCTACTCGTACCATATCGCGGCGGGGGCGTTTCAACTGCGCAAAGTCCACAGGCACCGGTTTCGCATAACCGAACAAGAACGGCGATCCTGATACTATCAGTAATAGGGGCAACAATACGGTACCAAATACGTCGATGTGAGCCAGAGGATTCAGCGTCAGGCGGCCCATACGCGCCGCCGTCTTATCTCCCAAAAGAAAGGCCGAGTACCCATGCGCAAGCTCGTGCAGTACTACCGCAGCCAACACAGGCAGCCCCCAAATTGAAAGCTGCACCATCACCCCTGACGCATCCATGGGTAACAGCTTAACGGCTCACTTTTATACACACAAGGCAGGGGCCACACGCTCGAGCCTTCCAAGTGCCGGGCGCTGTCGGCCGTTAATTATACATTCAAAATACCATTAAGCGCGTAATCGAGAATATCGTAATTTCTTAATTTCTCTATCGCTGACTCAGAAGCATAATTTTCACAAATTTTTTCGGAAATCACGAAAGGGACGGTTTGTTCGCCAAGGCCGCCGTGCGAACGGAGTGCCACGCCTCCCAAGCTAGACAGATCATGTTGCGCAAGTGACCCCCCTATGGCGGTATCCCTATCGCCCAAAACCACCAAGTCCGCTTCTCGATCCCAGGGTAAACTGAATTTTTCGCAAGCCACGCGCCTACTGTAAACCGCTTCAATCCCTAGAACACGAGATATGATCTCCTGAACTCTGACCGGGTTCTCCCCAAATGTGTACACTCGAACAAACGAGCCGAGAGCACTATGATGAGCTACATAAGGATCGGTTATAGGGCAAATTACCAAGGTCTTCTCTTTTCCGAACTCGATATCCAAGACGTCTTGTAGGAAAACTACGTTCTTCTTGGCGCGCATTCCATGGTCTGCCGTGAGAGCCAAGGTGACTCCAGCGTCGACGAACCGCCCGCAAAGCCGGTCGAATTCCGAAAAGAACGCGTTCGCTACAACACTCCCAGGTTCATACTTGTGTTGCACGTAATCACTGAGGGAGAGAAACAAGAGGTCTAGTTCGTGATGATTTACAAGGGCAAGGCCCGTTTCCAACACAAAAAAGGATAGCGCAGCAGAATAGACATCAGGCACAGGTAAACCAAGCATATCAGGCACTTTTTCAATACCGTGTTCTGCCAACGTGCACTGTCCCGCCTTTTCTGCCGAAAAGCACACGCCATCACGTATTCCCTTTGCGAACATCCGACGCAACTTATCTTTAGCCGTAACTACCGCAACTTTAGCACCCGCGCTCTCCACGGCACTAATAATGGTCTCACACCTCACCAAATCCGGCCTATCCATCATTATGGCTGAACCAGTAACGGGATCGCGAAAGAAGTTGCCTGAGATACCATGAACACTGGGGGGGACACCAGTGACTATTGAAAGGTTATTGGGATTAGTAAATGTAGGGACAACAGCTTTGCAAAAAGTACCGAAACCGTTACTGAAAAACCTCTGTATGTTTGGAATAATACCTTCATCAAAGCCTCGATGTATATATTCGGGATCGCAACCGTCAACGCAAACAATGACCACTGGCCGTTTCGGTAAAGTATAACTTCTACCATTGACTGTAACATGCCGTCGTTCACCGGCCGATCCCTTGATTGAAGACATAATTCCTTTCGCGTACTCTTGATTAGTTCTCTCGAACGCCTTCACAGCGCGATCCCGAATAGAGACTTCCACTGGTCCCCGTTGCAGCTGTTCTCCTGACCCTTTAAGATGCAACGCAAAGACAAGGGCATCTTAGATTAAAAGCGCAACAACGAAAACTGTGTTAAGATGCGCCTGAGTAGCTAGTATTTCGATGATCTTTTTGTGAGGCGTAGAGATATGCAAAACGGCCAACGCCGCGTAGTAATAACTGGGCTCGGTGCTGTTACCCCGCTTGGTACCGGGGTCGAAAAGAATTGGGATGCGTTACTAAATGGACGTTCCGGAATAGCGCAATTAACACGCTTCGATGCGTCAGACTTTCCGACACGGATCGCAGGGGAAGTTTCAGATTTTACGCCAACCGATTTTATAGAAAAGAAAGAGGTCAAAAAGATGGACCTCTTCATTCAATATAGCGTCGCCGCCGCCCAAATGGCCATGGAAGAAGCGAAGATTCCGATAACGCCAGCAAATGAAGATATGGTCGGATGCATAATTGGCGTAGGTATTGGGGGCCTGACCAGTATAGAAGAGAACCATCTTCTCTTCCTAGATACACGGCTCAAGAGAGTCTCTCCTTTTTTTATACCCAAACTTTTGAGCAACTTAGCTCCAGGGCAAATCTCCATCAGGTACGGCGCAAAGGGCATTAACTATACTCCTACCAGCGCATGCTCCTCCGGCGCCCACGCTATTGGGGAAGCATATCGTGCTATCCGTCTCGGAGACCAGGATGCTGTTATCGCCGGCGGTGCAGAGGCGGCCCTTACCTCGCTCGGACTGGGCGGATTTATCGCTATGCGAGCAGTCTCGACAAACAACGAAGAACCGGAAAGAGCCAGTCGTCCCTTTGACAAAAACCGGGACGGATTCGTAATGGCCGAGGGGGCGGGAATCGTAGTGCTCGAAGAACTCGAATTCGCAAAAAGTCATGGTGCAAAAATTTACGCCGAGGTATCGGGCTACGGTGCCAACGGGGATGCACACCATATCACGTCTCCCTCGCCGGAAGGGGAAGGCGCTTTCCGGTGCATGAAAATGGCTTTGCGCAACGGGAACATAGAGCCGACGGAGATAGATT
>CAZSWX010000284.1:0-3424 GCA_964610865.1 uncultured Enterobacteriaceae bacterium | reverse complement strand
TTACTGTCCTTGCACCTCAAGGCCACAATGATGAAAGTTTCTGATCCTATAATGTTTGGCCATTGCGTGTCGGTCTATTTCCGAGAAGCATTGGAAAAGCATGCCGTCGCTCTGGAACGTATAGGAGTCAACGTCAACAATGGCGTCGCTGACGTTCTCAATAAGCTGGACAGGCTGACTCCGGAAAAGAAGGAAGAAATAGAGGCAGACATCGAAGCTACCTACGAGGCAAGGCCGGCATTGGCGATGGTAGACTCCCGCCGAGGAATTACTAATCTCCACGTTCCTAACGACATAATCGTGGATGCATCGATGCCGAACGTGGTCAGAGATGGAGGCCGGATGTGGAATACACAAGACGAACTCCAGGATACGATAGCTATGGTACCTGATCGTTCATACGCTACAATGTACAAAGAAATACTCGAAGATGCGAAAAAGCACGGCCAGTTTGATCCTGCCACAATGGGAAGCGTTTCAAACGTCGGTCTCATGGCGCAGAAAGCCGAAGAATACGGATCTCACGACAAAACATTTGAAGCTCCCGATTCTGGTACGATTCGAGTCGTGAACAGCGCGGGAGAAACTTTGTTGAGACAAGCGGTAGAAACTGGCGATATCTTCAGAATGTGTCAGACGAAAGACGGGCCCATCAAAGATTGGGTCAAGCTTGCTGTGGCGCGCGCCCAGGCTTCGGGATCGCCAGCTATTTTCTGGCTCGACGAACGAAGGGGCCACGACGTTGAAATCATGGCCAAGGTCAACCAGTATCTCTCCGAGCACGAGACATCCAAGTTAGACATTCAAACGATGCGCCCACAAGAGGGAATGCGGTTCTCGTTGGAGCGGGTCCGCAGAGGAGAGGATACCATCGCAGTGACGGGTAACGTTCTTCGAGATTACCTCACGGACTTGTTTCCCATACTCGAACTCGGAACCAGTGCTCGTATGCTATCGATTGTACCTCTCATGGAAGGAGGTGGCCTTTTCGAAACAGGCGCGGGAGGTTCCGCTCCCAAACACGTGCAACAGTTTCTGAAGGAGGGCCATATTAGATGGGATTCACTGGGGGAGTATTGTGCATTGGTACCATCTTTGGAAATGGTCGCACAGAACACCAAAAACCCGAAGGCAGTGATCCTCGCCAAAACTTTAGATCAGGCAGTTAGCGACTACTTCGAAAATGCGAAATCACCATCTCGAAAGGTCAACGAAATCGATAATAGAGGCAGCACATTCTACCTGGCAATGTATTGGGCCCGAGCTCTGGCATCCCAGAGCGACGATACGGAAATAAGCTCGCGTTTTCATGCCGTGGCGGACCAACTTGAAGCGAACGAGTCAAAGATCAACCAAGAAATGATCTCGGCGCAGGGAGAACCAGTCGATGTCGGCGGTTACTATTTCCCTGATCCAACCAAAGCCACGGTTGCAATGCGACCCAGTTCAACATTCAACTCAATTATTGACAGGATGTGATAACAAGCGGTGGATCCTGGCGAGGGCAACCAGGCGGCATACATTTGCCCATCGTAGGTCGGCCCGCTCAAATGTAGAGGTCTCGTTACTCCCCCTCACGTTGCGCAGCACGCCTTAGTCTGTCCATGATGGCAAGGCCGATTCCTTCTTCTGGCATAATTTCCGCTATGATTCGGTCCAACCCGACATCGTCAAGTCGTCGGAGGGCCGCGAACAATTTGACTGCGGCCTCCTCCATATCGCCCTTCTCCGAGAGTACTTCTTGAGCAAGATACCCGACAGAATCGGTGCGGGACATCAAACTTAGCGATCCGAGACGTTCGCCGTGCCGAGGCGCTGGCAGTCGTACCGAAGCTGGAACCAGGGTGATTCGAGTGATCGGCGCATAATGTGAAGGCAGGGCCCCTGGCGATTTCATAGCCGAGAGACTTGAATTTCCTAGACTAACGGGGCCAACCGCTTCCGCTAGCTGTTCAAGGGTAATCCCTCCAGGCCGAAGCACTGATACACCCGCCTCATTCACAATACATACGGTCGACTCAACACCAACGGTACAAGGCCCTCCGTCTAGTATAAGGTCTAAGGAATCACCAAGAGAACGCTCAACATGTGAGGCCGTAGTAGGGCTAACGTATCCGAACTTGTTCGCGCTCGGCGCCGCGATCGGAAAGGCAACTTCGGCCAATAATGCACGTGCGATCGGATGCGACGGGATCCTAATTGCGACGGTGTCGAGGCCGGCGGTCACTATGTCTGGTATTATAGGTCGCTTCGGCAAGACAAGGGTTAGTGGGCCAGGCCAAAATCGTTCACCAAGCAATAAAGCGTTTTCGCCCAGTGGTCCGGTATAGGCAACGACATCTTCGAGCGTTTCGACATGGACTATCAATGGATCGAACGAGGGGCGTTTCTTCGCTGAAAATATCTTCGCCACCGCCGTCTCGTCTAGCGCATTTGCGCCAAGTCCGTACACGGTTTCCGTCGGGAAGGCGACTATAGACCCGGCACGAAGCTCTGTAACCGCTTTCCGGATCGCACACTTATCATTACCGTCTAGTATAGCTACCATTCTTTATAAGACTCCACCTCTAGAAGACTAGACAACCGCCAACAAATATTAATGCTGTCGCACTAGATACGTATAGCTCCCCAGCACCCCCTCATACTCACTGATTATTTCCTCTTCTAGATCTCGGATCTTAGGTTCGTTCTCGCCTGCTTTTCGAAGGCGCGCCCGAAACTGCGCCAACAGTTCTTCGCGCCCATAATGAAATACGCTGAGCACATCCGTGACGGTTTGGCCCTCTACGACGTTGTCCACGCATGGGACACCATCATCATTCACGATGATATCAACGTCGTGAACGTGTCCAAACAGGTTATGATAATCTCCCATCACGTCCTGGTAGGCTCCGGTTAAAAAGACGCCAATGTAGTACGGCTGACCGTCTAATGAATGCAGTTCAAGAGATTCCTTGATATTCCGCATACCCACAAAGCGATCAACCTTTCCGTCCGAGTCACAAGTCAGATCTGCTAAATACCCTCTCCGCCCGGGGCTCTCGTTCAGCCTATGAATCGGCATTATGGGAAATAACTGGCCTAGTGCCCAGGAATCGGGGATAGATTGGAAAACCGAGAAATTGCAAATGAATTTATGAGCTAAACGCCTCTCCAAATCTTCAAATTCTTCGGGCAAGTGTTTCGCCGCCTTAGCGCAGCTCAAGGCGCGGTCACAAGTCGCCCAATACAATTCCTGCGCCAATCCGCGATCCTCAAGTGACAGAAACCCCAAATTGAACAATGAAACCATTTCCTCTCGTTGCTCGAGAATATCATGGTAATACTCACTGTAATTCTTTTCGTTGGTGCCCAGGTAAATGTCGTACATTTCCTGAATGATTTCTGGTCGATTTTTAAGGTCATCCAACAACACGGGTCCGTT
>CAZSWX010000283.1:0-3497 GCA_964610865.1 uncultured Enterobacteriaceae bacterium | reverse complement strand
TACTGGGTACAAATGGGAAGTCGGTGCGAAACCGACGCGGTCCCGCCACTGTGATGGGGGAGCGAATCTTCCTGATGCCACTGTCCTCTCGTGAGGATGGGAAGGCGGAAGATGAGCGCTGAGGCAATGCCTCGAAACCTCTTAGCCAGGAAACCTGCCTTGAGCCAAAAACCGGCCTCTCCGTGGAGGGAGAAAGGTTACAGTGTGTAAAGCGCATCCAGGTAGACAGGGCCACAGCAGTTCCGTAGGTGGCAATGGCATCGCGAGTTCTACCCTTTCCAGGCCTAGCGAAACACGACTGTTCCCGCTTCCTCTAAAGAAGGCCTCGTTCTGGGGGCGAAGTGTGGAACACATGAGAACAAAATGTTTGCTTTTTGCGGCGTCCCTTATCGCGTCGTTAGGGTCGCTGAATGCCAGTGCGAATTCTGAAGCGACGACTACGGCTGATGGCGCGCCGGCAGTCGTAGAAGATCGTACGCAGGCCGCTGACTCTCGGTTGGAGGAAGTTGTTGTCGTCTCCACGAAATTGGCAGGTCCTTTGTCTCAGACGACCAATGCGGTTTCGGTATTGACGACGGAAGAGATCCGCGATCGTCAGACGACAGACTTGTACGAACAGTTACGAGAAGTACCTGGTTTCAGTGTAAATCAAACCGGTGCCAGAGGAGGGGCAACTACCATTTTCTCTAGAGGAGGCGAGTCGGATTATAATTTGGTTATGATTGACGGGATTAAAGCTAATCAAGCTGGCGGCGCCTTTAATTTTTCCGATTTAGCTACTGTGGGAATTGACCGTGTGGAAATATTACGAGGCTCTCAGACTGCCCTTTATGGTTCAGAGGCGATTAGCTCCGTTATCCAATTGTTTACTCCGCGGGGTCGTGGGGCTCCGTCGGCTTTTCTCCGCTTCCGCGGAGGTAATCATGGGACATTCGAGGAACAGCTAGGTTTTTCGGGTGGTACGAATGCGTACGGGTACCATTTGAGCTTCGAACGGTCGGACACTGAAGGGATTCTGAAGACGAATAGTGACTTTAGTAATACGACAATAGCCTCCAGGTTCGATTTTTCCCCGTCCGAAAAACTAGAGCTGACCACAACCCTGCGTTACAACGATAGCCGTTTTCATCACCCAACGGGCGGCGCAGGAGACAGATTTGATGCACTAGATCCAAATCAATATTTGGACCTGCGTCGACTCATGATCGGCCCTAGAGTGTTATATGAACCTTTCACTTGGTGGCGACACAAGCTCCAACTCGGGTTGGTGAATGAGTGGCGCACCTTTCGCGATCCAGAAGACGGCTTCGGAATTGACCCTTACGGTTCGTTCGTGAGCACCGCACGCGAACGCCGAATTTCCGCCGACTATTCGTCGGATCTCTTTTTGCCGAGCCTGCTGGGCATTCTACCAACATGGACGGTGGGGCTCTATGTGGAAGATGAGCAGTTAACGCAAAGATCCGATTCCGCAGGGTTGCGGGAGCGCGTCAGTCCGAGTCGGAACGCGCAATCTCTCTATTCGCAGTTGTTACTGCAGTGGAGCGAAATGCTTTTTGTTACTTCAGGGTTTCGTCTCGATGACGGATCCACGTATGGAACGCATGTCAATCCGCGGGTCTCTGCAGCCTTTATTCTTCCAGGCCTGAAGACGAAGTTTCGAGGTGGCTTTAGCAAGGGCCTCAAGGCGCCGTCCTTCGTCGATAATTTTGGAACCGGAAGCACGTTTTACCAAGGAAATCCGGACCTTTCACCGGAGGAATCCACAAGTTGGGAGATTGGTGTGGACCAGCCGGTGGAATTCCAAGCGCTGAGCGCTGAGCTGAATGTAACATATTTTTCCACAGAATTTAGGGACATGATAGCGTTCGTATTTCGAGAAGGGCCAGACTTTCTGAACGTTCAAAGAGCCCGGAGCCGAGGTGTCGAATTCGGCGGCCGATTGTATTTCTCCCACGGGATTTCGGCCCGCGGTTCATACACGTTCTTAGAAACTCAGGTTCTCGACTCCGGTGGGGTAGGGGGTGCCGCATTTGTAGACGGTAAGTCACTTATTAGAAGGCCCGAACACGTTGGGTCGCTCACGTTTAACTACACCTATAACGATTTGAACACCAATTTCCACACATTCTTCAAAGGACGTGTTAGAGATCTGGATTATAGTAGAGGCTTCAGTTCGCGTAGGGTACGATTGCAAGGTTACGTTCGTTCAGATCTTGCGCTATCGTACGTGCTGTTCAGAGATAGATGGAACATACGGAGTTTCGCCCTAGAAGGGCAGGCGAAAAACATTTTTGATCAAAACTATGAAGAAGTCTATGGTTTTTCATCTGCTGGAGCTACCTTTCTCGTCGGTTTCCGGGCAGATTTCTAAAGGAGGACAGGAAAGGCCAAGTGCGGAAGGTCGTCTTTCTAGTGATAGGTCATGCTTTTCCGATTGGCTTTTACAATAGCAGGGGCGGCAGCGCTCTCTTTCCTGGTTTACAAGCCTCACTTGGTGGTCGGCGTAATAGGTGATCATGCCTCAGCACCGGAGCGGGTTGTGTCGCTCTCGCTTGCCTCCGATGAAATTCTTCTAGAGCTCCTACCGCAACGACGCATTGTCGGGCTGACGTACTTGGTGGACGACCCCCAGTATTCCAATGTTGTCGACGCCGCCCTTGGGATTCCGCGTCGAGTTCGTGCGAATCCTGAACAGATCATCGCCCTGCATCCAGATTTGGTGGTAATCGCGGGATCTGCCTACAGTAAGACCGACGTAGGGCGTTTGTTAGAAAGCACAGGGATACGTCTGCATCGTCTTGGCCCCGGCGAGCAATTTTCGGGGATTGCGGAGGCTATTGTTCGATTAGGTCGGGTTGTAAGGGCGGAAATGAAAGCCCGTCAGATGGTAAGAAATATGGATAGGCGTATTAATACAGTCCGGAAATTGGTTCGCGGTGTCGATAGACCGAGAGTACTATATCTAGCACCGGATGGATTCACCGCGGGGCGGAAAACCAATATCGGTGAAATGATTTCGATTGCGGGCGGTATGAATTTGGCGGAGCGTGCCGGAATAGATTACTTTCGAAAGATTTCTTCCGAAACAATCGTTACGCTCGATCCGGAAGTCATCCTTTTAGCGACGAGCCGGGAGCCCGCGGGCACGGACGTCACTTATACTTGGTTACATGCAGACCCCGCGCTTCGTAATGTGGCAGCTGTAAGGAACAAGCGGCTTTATACCGTGCCGCAGCGGCTTTTGAATACATTGTCCCATCATGCTGTTGCGGGCGCAGAGGCAATTGCCCGGCTCTTGCATCCAGAGCGAATAAATTTCCGTAAATATGGGATAAGCGGTGGAAACAATTATTCCTCTGGGGGATGCGTGAGATCATGGTGCTAAAGACGCGATGGGTGCTCGGTATCCTAATTCTAGGAACGATCGTTAGCATAATGTTAGCGACGGCGGTGGGGAGTGTTTCGGTTCCGATAGTCACCGTTGTCCGTTTGTT
>CAZSWX010000282.1:0-3503 GCA_964610865.1 uncultured Enterobacteriaceae bacterium | reverse complement strand
TCTACTCTTTCGAATAGCTTGTGTGAATTGTCCCTTATCTCAGCCTGCATTCGGTGCCTGAAAAATTCGTGCCAAACTAACGTTCAGTAACTTCTTGAACGCTTAACATCAATCCTTCATAACCAATTTTCATCGCTGCAGCTTTCTTTTTCTCAGGTTTTGAAGCGATATTTTTCCTTTAAGTTCTTTTTTGGGGAGGTGAATAGCTTTCTTGGATATAAGAGGTCTCATTGATATCAATCTTCAGATACACTGTTTGCCCAGGTTTTGCTGAAACCTTGCGGGGAGTTCCCCCGGGGACAGGGGTGGCAGTGGAGTGTTCTTCATAGGTAGTGAAATTATTGTAGAGTAATGATTATCTGAGCGTCCAGAAACGCCGCTTGAAACCATCAACGAAAAGCGGCTTAACATTAATCCAGGATGAGCCAGATCCTCTATTACGAAACAGACTCGAAAGTCCCAAATGTTTTGATGACGAACACTCAAAATAAACTGAAGCATGAACTCTATGATCCCACTTGTTAATATTGTTGCGCAGTACGAATCTATTAAAGACGAGATGGACACTGCGATTGCTAAGGTAATTGAATCCGGCGCTTTTATTCGTGGCCCGGCACTGGATGAATTTGAGCACTCTTTTGCCGAAATTCACGGGGGCGGTTATGCTTTAGGGCTAGGATCAGGAACGGACGCGCTGCATATGGCTGTACGATCCTTTGGGATAAGTGAGGGGGATGAGATCGTCACAGTCCCAAATACGTGGATCTCAACTGCTTTTTCGGCCTCCTATGTAGGAGCTCGGCCAATTTTTGTCGATATCGACCCGGAGACATACCAAATGAACCCGTCGGAGTTGGAACGGGTCCTCACCGATAGAACAAGGGCGATTATTCCCGTACACATGTTCGGACACCCCGCTCCAATGGACGAAATTATGGAGATAGCACGTGCTAACAACCTACGCGTTATTGAGGATGTAGCCCAGGCACCATTGGCGAAGGTTTCGGGACGTCTTACAGGAACGATTGGTGATATTGGTTGTTACAGTTTTTATCCAAGCAAAAATCTAGGCTGTTATGGCGATGGTGGAGCGATACTAACAACCGATATTGAGACAGCTGAGAAAGTTCGTGTTCTAGCGAATTACGGTCAGACGCATCCCTTCAATCATCAAAAAATCGGCTGGAATTCTCGTCTTGACACTCTGCAGGCGGCGGTTTTGAAGACTAAGTTACGATATTTACCCCAGTGGACACACCGCCGACGACAAATAGCGGCAATATATAGTGATTTTCTTGATGCAGAGCGTATTAAGTTACCGCGGGAGGGTCTAGGGGTAGAAGCTGTCTATCATCTGTATGTGGTCCAAGTGGAAAATCGCGACCAATGCGTGGACTTTTTGCGACAGAAAGGGATCATGGCCCAAGTTCATTATCCGCTGAGTATTCATACGCAACCATGCTATTTAGAATTAGGCTACAACCAGGGAGACTTTCCAGTATCAGAACAACTGGCCCGAAGGAGTTTGTCTTTGCCAATATACCCGGAAATGACAGAAAGCGAAATCGAGCGCGTGGTAACCGCTCTCAACCATTTTGTAGGCTCCAACTCTCCTAGTTGAATGGGAAAAGCCGATATGGGAAATAAACCTATTATCAAAGCCATCGGGATTGTAGACGTTGATTTCGGCAAGAATGTTATCGTTATAGAACCGGTCAATATGTATGGGTGTAAACTTGCCGATGATTGTTTTGTCGGGCCGTTTGTGGAAATTCAGCATAACGTCAAAATTGGTGAGCGGACGCGGATCCAATCTCATTGCTTCATTTGTGAACTCGTAACTATCGGTGCTGATTGCTTCATTGGTCACGGTGTTATGTTTATTAATGATTCGTTCTCTTCCGGAGCCCCAGCTTACGATCGTCCAGAGACCTGGTTGGCAACTGACATAGGTAAAAAAGTTGCGATTGGTTCAAACGCCACTGTGCTTCCGGTTAAAATTTGCGATAGTGCGGTTGTAGGCGCTGGGGCCGTAGTCACCCAAGACATTACAATCCCAGGCTATTACGCGGGAACGCCGGCGAGATTGGTTCGTACTTTAAATGAACCTAGATTAAAATGTTAATTAGCTTTTTGACAAAGTTTCCAACCTTGATGACGCCCACCATTTCTCCCAATCAAAATAGGGTGTTAGTGTGTCGAAATCTCTTAATTAAACCTGGACCACTTTCTTGGGGTCATGCCACATCCAATCCAGCCACAAGATTATGAGAAAACCCTCACTACAAGCAGTCTAAAAACGGATTTCAGATCAAGCTTGGCTCAATTAAGGGATAGGAACTGATCTCAGGGACCTTGGTTCGAACTTTGATTGTTCGGTTGCCAGTCTTTAAGCAATTTCTGACCATCATAGGACGCCGTGGTGGCGGCAATAAAAAAGGCTTCCAACTCTCGGATAACTTCTACTCTTTCGAATAGCTTGTGTGAATTGTCCCTTATCTCAGCCTGCATTCGGTACCTGAAATCAATATCATGCGCTAGTTTCAGTGCTAAAGAAACATACGTATTGGCATCCGATGTGATCAGGCTCTTTAGCCCCATCTGTTTGTAGTATCCTGACGTAACGCGGCCCCGCATAAAGTCGGTGGTCGAGGTTACAACGGGCACTGCCATGGCAAACGCTTCAAGAGATGTAAGGCCGCCAGTAAACGTTGGTGTATCTAAAATTACATCGGCAATGGTTAGGAAGCCGTGAAATTTTTTGTAGGGCATCTTGGGAACAAATATTATGCGATTAACAATATCGGGATACTTCCGGCTTATTCGTTCGATAAGGAGTGTATTCCAACACCCCCCCTTGCCATCATCTACAAGTGCCAGATGCCCTTTCGGGTCACGGTGCAGAAGATCGCCAATGATGTTGTCAAAATCCGGGTGAAACTTGAACAGGGTTTGCGGGCAAATATAAAGGGAACCTCCTTCTTCTAAGTCAAAATCTTTACGGCTGTACGATTTCTCCGGAGCTTCAGGGCGGATACAATATGAAGGCAATACGGATAACTGAACCAATTGCTCTGAGTATTGGCTGGACGCGCCAGGAGGCTCAATCAGGCTAGATGATATAAAATAATCGATATTGGGTACCCCCGTCGTGTCTGGATGCCCCCAGGAAGTGACCTGTACCGGCGCCAGTCGAGCAAAAGATAAGAAGTACGTATACGGGACCAATCCAATATCAGGATAGAATAGGATATCCAGTTTCTGTTGAGCGATAATTTCGCGATCCCTATCCAGGTTTCTAGATAGTGGGATAACTTTGTCAGCGGCCCGATCGATAGCTTTGGATATTTTGTCTGTTCTTCCCGGCGGGCGGAACACAATGACTTGGAAATGCTTGCGTGACAGATGTTCAATAATTCCAGTTGTGAGCCTGCCGACAGTATGGTTATGGAAGAAATTGGAAAGAAAACCTATACGCAAACGATCCTTTTGCCCGCGCCTGT
>CAZSWX010000281.1:0-3527 GCA_964610865.1 uncultured Enterobacteriaceae bacterium | reverse complement strand
ACGGCGGCGTATTCAGCGATCATCGCGGAAGAGCGAAGCAAATTATCCAACACCACAAATCTCGTCTCGACGAAATGAGGGACCTCGTAACTGGAAAAGCAAAGTCCGCCTACGAAGTAGCCTCTACAGTCTTTAAAATGAATTCTGATCTCCCCATTTTTCATGTGTTCGCTGCCACGTTCGAAACCCTGGCGCACCTACACCTCCTCCTATACGAAGGTAAAGTGCGACGTATAGAAGACGAGACGGTTACGCGGTTTGTGGCCTGATATTTGCCGAATGCCGCCCAACTCAATAATACACGCCTTCTTTATTTATCAATGCGCTACACGATTGTTGACATAGAAACCCGGATAGACAAGGGCCTTGTCCGGTCCGTCTACGTTCCCGGTTCACCCGCCGAACAGATATCAGACGGCGATGCGTTTGGCGTAGTACGAAAGCAGCTCAAAAACGAGCAGGGCAACGACTTCTTTCCCCTCGCATTCCACATTCCGATCTCCATAGCTGTGGGCCAAGTAGATGATGCGAGAGTCCTGACGGGAGTAGAAACCATACATACGGAAGACGGTTGCCAAACTGCCCGGAGTGAAGAAGCGCTAGTCCGTGCATTTTGGGACCGGACAGAGCGCTTCAGTGGGGCGCTGGTAACATTCAACGGTCGTGGATTCGACTTGCCCGTACTTGAGCTCCAGGCGTTAAAGTACGGCCTTAGTATACCACACTATTTCCAGGGCCAGGCCCGCTACCGCTTCTCCAATGAAGGCCATTATGACCTGTATGATTTTATAACTAACTATGGCGCCCACCGTTTGAAGGGCGGGTTCAACGCGCTCGCCAAACTTATCGGGCTACCAGGTAAAACCGATGTTGACGGTTCTATGGTGCAGGAATTGTGGGAACAAGGTGAACTTGAGCAAATTGACCGCTATTGTCGTAGTGACGTCATTCAGACTTATTTTCTGTTTCTTCGACTAGAGCTGTTGAAAGGCCGGATTACAAGGGAAGAGCACGAAACCATTAGGGAGCTCTCCCAGAAATCTTTGCCAGAATGAACACAATAAATCGCCAAGGGGGCGCCAATCGTACTCTTGCGGGCGGGGTTCTTTTGCTAGCACTTGCGGGGTGTAGCCTACATTCACAACGGATGCCTTATCATCCTAACGCCAGCACGGAAAGGGAAAGCGTGTGGGCAGAGTTAAAGAGAGAACTGGGAACGACAAGAAGCAGCAGGCAGGTTGGAAACCCTGACTCGGAAGCCTCATGGTTTGCAAAAATGTCTAAAACAGTGAAAGGGTGGTTTGTCAAAGGCTCGACAGCCGCCGGGCCTAACGTTAGCCCGACTGACTGGAAACGGATCAACGACGAGTACAACCTCCAGCAAAGGAAACTGGGCATATTCTGACCTAGACGAAAGCTCGGTAATACCCTCAGCCACAGTCATTTCCTCGATCAATAGTTCTCGGGGGACAAACCAAAGGAGAAGTATGAAAGCACTTGTAGTTGGAGGCACAGGGCCCACGGGTCCTTTCATCGTCAACGGCCTGGTTGAAAGAGGATACGACGTCACTATCTTCCATCGGGGCACGCATGAAATCCCTGAAATTCCCGCAAATGTGGAGCATCTGCACGGAGACCCTCATTTCGCTGAAACTATAAAGCAAGCCCTGGGCCAGAGAACCTTTGACCTAGCCGTCGTGACATACGGCCGTATCCGCTTCCTAGCGGAAGCTCTCGCAGGCAAAATAGGTCGCTTTGTAGGCGTGGGCGGTGTAGCAAGCTATCGAGGATACATGGACCCTACCGTACTTTCTCCTGTTGGACTGAAAGTCTCGGTCGACGAAAAGGCGCCAGTGGTCGACAACGAAGAAGAATTAAGATTTGCCTATTTGATTGCTGAAACGGAAAAGGTCGTGCTTGACTGTCACCCGACCGCGGCCTATTTCCGATACCCTTACGTCTACGGGCCCTATCAATTGGTCCCGAGAGAATGGTGCGTGATCAGACGTATCCTCGACAAGCGGCCGCACATAATCGTTGCGGACGGAGGCCTCACTCTGTTCACACACGGCTACGCGGCCAACTTAGCACATGCCGTCCTGCTGGCCATCGATAAGCCAGAGGCTTCCTCTGGACAACTCTACAACTGTGGCGATGAAGAACAACTCACACTCCATCAGGTAATCGAAGTGATTTCAGACGTAATGAAGTACGAGTGGGACATTGTCAACATGCCGAACAGCCTGGCCCACCCTGCGCGCCCCTACACTATGCAAGAAACCTCACATCACCGGGTCGTTGATCTTACCAAGATCAAGAAACAACTTGGCTACAGAGACGTTTATCCAGTGGAAGAGGCCATTGCGAAAACTGTAGAGTGGTATCTCCAAAATCGTCCAGAGCCGGGCGGCGAAATTGAAACACGGCTGCAAGACCCGTTTAACTACGAAGCAGAAGATCGCCTGATCAGAGCTTATAAAGAGAGTATGCAACGTGTGGCCGCCATTCCGTTCGAGGTCCAGACCGACCGTCCGCACCCGTACGCACACCCGAAAAAGCCTGGCCAAGAGCGAGACCATCGGGCACGATAGGAACTTAGTTATCGCTTTGTTTTGCGCACCGATCCTCGTCTGTTTTTCGATTGCCCGGGCGGTTACTCACCCAGCCATCAAGCCGAAATCGTACTGGAGCAGAGTAAATGGCGTCGTTAAACCATAGCGTTCGGCGAGATCCTCATCATCACATTGATTGAATTCGGCGACGAGCGACTGTTTCGTGGCAAAAACGGCATCGGAATCTATATACTTATCGCCGCTGACAAACACGTGCGTTGTGACGGATTTGTATCCATCTGCAGAGACAATAAAGTGGACATGCGCGGGGCGCATACCGTGCCGCCCGGTTGCCTCAAGCATTCGGCCCACAGGACCGTCGGTCGGAATGGAATAACTAACCGGCGTCTCCGAGACGAGGGCATAACTTCCGTCCGGGGCCGTACTGAATCTACCACGCAAATTCCATTCTGGCGCATCTTTGTCCTGAATATCATAGAGACCGTTGGCTGAAGTCTGCCACACATCAACCGTAGCACCCATTATTGATTCACCTCCGGCATCCGTGACCTTACCCATAATCAACGTTGGTGCAACTCCGATATCTCTTCTAATGATGGAGGTACCGTTCTCCTGTTTAGGGGCGCCTTCCACATGGAAGGGACCAAGGACGGTGGATTCGGTTCCCATTCCACCTTTCGGGTGATTAACTGCATCCACTAACATCGACACGCCGAGCGTATCGGATAACAAAATGAATTCTTGGCGCTTCTCATCGCACATTTGTCCGGTGTCGGTCAGGAACTGAACGCCCTCGAACCATTCGGCCTCGGTCAATTCAACATCTTTCACAAACGCGTGCATGTGCTCAATAAGGCTGGTGATAATCTTCCGCATGCGTGGGTCTGGGGTTTTACTCGAGTATTCTTTGACGACTGCTTCGGTAATATTGTCAACCGTGTAATCACGCATAAT
>CAZSWX010000280.1:0-3546 GCA_964610865.1 uncultured Enterobacteriaceae bacterium | reverse complement strand
AAGCCATCTATTCGCCGGTGATGCGCTCGGTCGTAAATGACCCCCACTATGAGAAACAACATGGCTGTAATAGTTCCGTGATTGAACATTTGGAGTACAGCGCCATTAATGCCCTGTGGCGTAAAAGAAGCCATGCCGAGCATTACATACCCCATGTGGCTAATGCTCGAGTATGCGACAAGCTTCTTCAAATCCTTGGGTTCAGTAAAACACTGTGCAAGCGCACAGAAGGCACCGTAGACAATATTCCAGGCTCCGAGGCCCGCGAGTAAGTAAGGTGCGAAGTAGTATGTCTCTTCCGGTAGGAGTGGATAATTAACGCGCAAAATTCCATATGTTCCCATTTTCAAAAGAACCCCAGCCAAGATGACTGAAATCGCAGTTGGCGCCTCTACGTGGGCATCAGGGAGCCAGGTGTGGAATGGGAACGCGGGAACCTTGACGGCAAAATTAATAAACAATGCCAACCACATGATCTGCGGCATTGAAAAACCGAACAAAACCGGATCGTTTTGAAAATGCTGTGCAACGACGGGCAGCTGGGTTAAATCGAACGTGTACCCTACCCCTTCTATAGCTCCGGCTTCAAAGTAGAACACCAGCATACAAACAAGCATCAGCGCGCTACCCAGCATCGTGTACAAGAAGAACTTGATAGCTGCGTACTCGCGTCTCGGGCCGCCCCAGATGCCTATTAGAAAGTACATAGGAAGCAGCATAAGTTCCCAGAAAATAAAGAATAAAAAGAAGTCCATCGCACAAAATACACCGGTCATCGCGGTGTCTAGCAACAGGAACAATGCAAAATAACCCTTTTCTGCCTTTTCAATATTCCATGAGGCCAGAATGCAGATCGGGCATAATATCGCAGTGAGCAGCACCATAGATATGCTCACACCGTCCACACCCACGAAATAACGGATATTGAACGACTCGATCCACGGTACGTTGACTACGTATTGCAATGCCGTCGTATCAGTATCAAAATTTTGGTAGAGCCAGATCGCGAGAAAGAAAGCCGGAAGGGTGAACGCAAATGCCGTCCAGCGAATTAATTCCCTCGATTTACTCGGGAGGCAAAAGACCGTTACCATGCCCGCTAAAGGAAAGAAGATCATGAGGGTGAGAATTGAGGATTCCATAACGGCTCCTTAAAACCTGTCCAAGTTACTTGCGATTCCTAACCAAGGTCAGCAGCCCCCGTCTTCGTGAACATCATCTTCCACGGGATTTTCTTATGGGATAACCACAAACAAACGACGATTAGGGTACAAATAGTGGCAAATCCTACCGCAACAGGGAAAAGTACGTCGGGATTCGTTTGCGGTAGAAACTGGGCAACAGCAATTGCGCCAACGATTACATAGAGGTAGATACTCAGGTTCCCCGTCTGTATTTGCCTCAACCGATTGCCAATCCCGAAAGTCACAGTAGCAAGCCCATTTACGAGTCCATCAATAAAATAATGGTCAAACCGGCCCACCACCCAGCCGATTTTCCCCACTGTCGCGGCTACTCCGTTCACCAGAAAGTCCACTACACGCCTATCAAAGACAGAACAAACCCAGCTAAAAAACAATGTGCCCCGTAGAGCAGTGGCCTGATATGCTTCATCCACGTAGTATTTGTTAAAAACTGCCTTATAGGGCAGCCCGCCCCCAGCAGAAACGAAAGGCTCCGTGGAGACAGATTTTCTGTGGTACATTAAATAAGCTAGAGTAATACCGATGACCGCAACTCCAACAGAGCTAGCCATCAAAACATACTCGATTGCTTCTGCATGATGGGCAGCATGAGCAGGAGAGTGTGGGCCGGCAAAAACCGGCTCCAACCAATGCTCCAAAATATTCGCTCCCCCCAGAGCGGGTGGAACGCCGAGGAAACCCGCAAAAAGGGCACCAAGCGCAAGCACTACGAGGGGTACAGTCATAGTCCACGGGGATTCGTGAAGGTGCTCTCGCGTGTGCTGATCGGCCCTATTTTCCCCAAAAAACACCATGAACACCTGCCTAAACATATAGAATGCTGTCATTCCGGCGGCTAGAAACCCCAAGAACCATAGGCCCTTATGGCCGCCGGAAAAAGTTAGCCAGAGTATTTCATCCTTCGAAAAAAATCCGGCTAGCGGCGGAATACCTGCGATTGCAACAGTAGAGACTAGGAAAGTCCAAAACGTGATAGGCATTTTTGCCCTGAGCCCACCCATTTTCCGCATATCCTGTTCGTCACCCATGGCATGAATCACACTTCCGGACCCGAGAAAGAGACACGCCTTGAAGAACGCATGCGTCATGAGATGGAAAACCGCCGCTCCATATGCACCAACCCCGATACCCAATACCATGTACCCGAGTTGGCTCACTGTTGAATAAGCAAGGACCTTCTTTATATCAAACTGGGCTAGCCCAATTGTAGCCGCGAACAAGGCGGTGAGTGTTCCAACGATCGCTATAACACCGAGAGCAAGCGGTGACATGGAAAACAGAAAATGCATCCGTGCCATCATGTATACACCCGCGGTCACCATAGTCGCGGCATGAATCAATGCGCTAACAGGCGTCGGGCCCGCCATAGCATCTGGCAACCACACATACAGAGGAATTTGGGCAGACTTCCCGGTCGCCCCTACAAAAAGGCATAGCGCGGCTAAGGTCGCGGCAGGAATGCCCCAAACCATTTGTCCATCCAAATGGTGCACCTGGTTACTCAGTTCTCGAAAGAGTGCCGTCGTTCCTTCGCCGGCCTCAAAAAGACTCCAAAAAATTATAAATACTCCGAGAGTGAACCCCGCATCTCCAATCCTGTTTACAATGAAGGCCTTGTTCCCGGCCGTCGTATTAGCGTGTTCTTTGTACCAAAAGCCAATGAGCCCATAGGAACACAAACCAACGCCTTCCCACCCCACAAACATCAGAAGCAGATTGTCTGCCAAAACTAGCGTTAGCATCGCGGCAGTGAACAGATTCAAGTAGGCGAAAAATCTCCAATAACCGTCATCGTCGTGCATATATCCTGTCGAATAAACATGAATTAACCCTCCTATACCGGTCACAATGAGGATCATCATGCTAGACAGAGGATCCACAGCGAAGGCAATATCGACCTGGAGCTCTCCAATATGTATCCAACGTAGGAGGACGTCTAACAAATACCGTTGGTCTGGACTCACGCTTGTAAGTTGCAAAAAAGCCTGGACACTCAAAAGAAACGACACCGCGACAACAGAGCACGCGATTATAGCTACACCTTTTTCGCCAAAAAGTTTCTGTATTTTGGGACCCATAATCCCATTGACGACAGCGCCTATCAGAGGCAAAAGAACTATCCAGCGGATATAGGAGGTAGCGAGGAGATCCGGTTGGTCCATATTCTGTCCTTGAAGCTAGCCTTGCAAGCTGTCCACCGCTTCGATGTCGATCGAAGAAAAGTTTTGATATATTCCCAGAACTATAGCCAACCCTATAACGGCTTCCGCGGCCGCAAGCATAATTGCAAAAATTGCAAAAACTTGGCCGTCATAAGTGCCAGAGGAAAAATGGGAAAACG
>CAZSWX010000279.1:0-3560 GCA_964610865.1 uncultured Enterobacteriaceae bacterium | reverse complement strand
ACTCTAGAATCGTGGGGAATCGGATACGACGGTGCACGACAAGTGAAGCCCGATATTGTTTATGTTTCGATCTCTGGGTTTGGCCAGTTTGGGCCCGATCACAAACGAGCCGGGTATGACCCTCTGGCCCAGGCTTCGAGCGGCTTCCTTTCCCTGAATGGTGAGCGAGAAGGCAAGCCGGTAAAAGCAGCGACCGCTCTGGCGGATGACTTGACTGGATTACATGGGGCTCTGGCAGCACTTGCTGCTCTACATTATCGAAACCACACGGGTGAAGGTCAGCACGTGGATGCGTGTTTGTTAGATTCGATGTTGTACCAATCGAACGGTTTACTGACGATGGGTGCTCTGGATATGCCGACATCTAGGTGGGTTAATGAATTTCCATTCGCCGTTCCCTGTAGCGTGTTCGAGTGCTCCGACGGACACGTTTACCTTGGCGTCTTGTTGGACGCACATTGGCAAAAACTTGCCCGACTAATGGGCCGTGCGGAATTGGCAAAGGATAGCCATTATGTCGTCTTAGCGAATCGGCTGAACCGACGTGAGGAGGTCAATGAAATGGTCGCCGAGTGGACGAAAGATAAGACGGTAGCGGACGTCATGAATCGGGTGTTGGCGGACGGTCTAACAATTTCAGCCGTAAGGACTCCACACGAAGCGGCCCGGGACCCACATATTCATGCACGGGATATGCTTCAAGACACAAAGCAGCTCGACGGCTCATACGCGCCGATCGTTGGTCCGGCCACCAAATTTTCACGGACGCCGACGTGGGTCAGGTCTGGAGCGCCGGCATTAGGGGCTCATAATGATGAAATCCTTCGATCGGTTGGCCTATCGACCGAACAAATCGATGTGCTGCGGAAACTGAACGTTGTAGTGTAATTGTTAAAGCTCAGCGGAGTTCACGTTCCCGTGCCTGCAACGGAAGGCACTTAGTCCCAAACGGTCTTGAAGTACGACTCAAGTACTAACGATTGCCGTGGAATTCCCAAAACAAAGCGCCTGTTCCCGCGACCTCAGTGGCGGAAGAGCTATGTCCGTGCCGTCATTCCCCCGTCGACCATATAAACACCGCCACTACAATAAGAACTTTCTTCGCTTGCGAGAAACAACATGATTTTCGCGATTTCAATTGGTTCGGCATAACGTCGTAGAGGTACCATTGCAGACATCATTTCCTTCACTTGGCCGGGATCGTTAGGCTGGAACCCTTCTTCCAAAGAGCGCATCATACGAGTGTTTACGGGCGCCGGATTTACGGTGTTTACTCGGATGTTCATTGGGGCCATTTCCAAAGCGGCGGTTTTCATAAGTCCTATGACGGCGTGCTTACTAGCGATATAAGCGGAAACGCCCTCCGCGCCCCGCACTCCCGCTACTGATGAGGTGATTACAATGCTTCCTCCACCCCGCTTTTGAATTTCTGGTGCGGCATATTTGAGGCCCAACCATACTCCCCGTACGTTGACGGACATAACCTTGTCGAAAGTGTCGATGTCATAATCCACTATGGGTTGTACCTGCCCCTCAATACCTGCGTTCGCAACGAGT
Source organism: uncultured Enterobacteriaceae bacterium (assembly GCA_964610865.1). GTDB lineage: Bacteria > Desulfobacterota > Binatia > Bin18 > Bin18 > Bin18. Next base: position 2,003 of record CAZSWX010000279.1, on the reverse strand, counting down.
ATGTCGATGCCGCCAAAGGAGTCCGATGCAGCTTGAATGTATCTCTTAGTGTCCTCAGGGCTTGATACGTCCGCGGCGCAGTACTTGACCTTTGTATTCGCGATTTCGTTGGCGGTTTCTTGGAGAGCCGTTTCATCCAGGTCGACCAAGAGTACGTTCGCGCCTTCGTCGCTAAATACCTTGCCTGCCTGTTTTCCGATCCCTCCTGCGCCGCCAGTAATAACCGCTGTCTTCCCTTCGAGTCTTGTCATTCTAACCCTCCATGTGTGGATACTAAAGTGGCAAACGTCTTACTTGCTTTCTTGAGGCAAAGCAAGTGAAAAAGGGTAGTAAATCTCTAGAAACGGCGATGCGGTTTAAAGTACAAAAGCAATGACGCGAGACAGTGTCGAAAAAAAGTTGACAGGAGGCAGGGGGCGGGCAAAATGCAAGTTCAATTACCCACATTGGACGATATGGCTGATATTGCTGAAGGTTGCGGTAACCGGAGAACGGTTAGACATATCAAACCGGGAAGGGCCTTCGTGCAGCAATGTGATTTGCAGGCAGAAAGGGCTGTTGGCCTAAAGCGCTATTGCGCCGGCTAACGGCTGGCTACTGGTATTGTCTTTCTCCGGATGGCAAGAGTGGAATTAGGAACCAGCATAACCCAGTAAAAGCGCCACTGATGAGGACGAGGGGGACAAAGCCCATTTCATCGTAAAGCCAACCGCCGAGCCCAAAGGAGGTACTGCGGCCGAGGTTCAGAACCGACATTAAAAGGGCGAAGACCGTGGCTTCCAGGCCAGGGGGGCACGCGCGCGCGGCAAGTAGCAGTACCGAAAGATGTGTTATCTGAGATAGAAAGCCGTAACTGAGAAAGATTAGAGTAGCCGAGGTATTTCCGGCGAGACCTATAAAGCTTAGGGTGGAAAGGACGCCAAATGAAATGGCCAAACGGAGGAGTCGAGACTGTTCCCAGTCCCGAAATAGAAAAAAGAAAGCTACGGCACCTATCATACCGGCTGCGTTTGCAATGCTGCCAAGTACCCCAATGAAAAGTTTGGAGAACTCTAAAACGTCTCTTTGATAGAATAAGAGAGGGGTTCCAAAAATTGGGCTAAAATTCCAAAGGAAGAGAAAGCCCGCAACCGTCCATATTCTGCGCGATTGCAGGAACGCTTTCAAATCGCGACTGAGAAGGTGACGTCTCGGAGGTTGATGGCTGTGTTGGCCCTGTTTGTAAAATTTGACCGTTGCTAACAATACGAAAAGTGGAAACACGGTACACAAAAGAAATGCCGTTCGTGGACTAGCGTTCTCGGCGAGATAGCCCCCTGCCAAGTGCGATAATGTAAGCGCTCCGCCTAATGCGGCCCACTGAATAGACTGAAAAGCGCCGACCAAGTCCAATGTCTTGCCGTTTCTCACCATTAATCCGTCCGTTATAACATCGCCAAATGCGAGGCAGGCGGAAGCACACACGAGCAAAACCAAGATGATTGAATAGTTGTGCGGAACGGAACCGAGTGCAATCCACCCGGCTAGTCCTATTACGCTTACGAAAATCAAATAGCCACGGTGACGATTGCGGGTGAAAGGTGAAAAATCGAGAAGTAGACCGTATAACGGCTTGATTGTCCAGCCGAACCCGATTGCTGCCCAGGTGAAGCCTATTTGAGCTGCAGTGAGCCGGAGATCCTCCTTGAGAAGGTACTGGATTGGCTGGTGGGGCAGACCGCTTGAAAGATCGGTCGCTCCCTGGACAATATACTTAATGGCGAAAAACAAGGCACATGAGCGAGCTTGAGGGGTTTGAAGAAGGGCGGAGGTACGAAACATAGGCACGGTGGCGGTGACCTTCGGTGGGTTGTGTGTCAACTCATGATGCCGGACATGTTTTCGTGGACGGTCGTTTTTAGACTGCACTGCTTGGGCGTTTTTTTACGCGTTCATACCAATTGGCTAGATTGTGTAGTCCGGAATCGAGACGGAAGGTGTCGCCGTGGTGTGCCGTGTCTAAC
>CAZSWX010000278.1:0-3596 GCA_964610865.1 uncultured Enterobacteriaceae bacterium | reverse complement strand
TCCATACCAATACGCCTCTAAGGGAATCACCACGTGCCGATACCTCACGAGCAAGGATACGAGTCCCGGAGAATTCGTGCACTGTGCCCGGCCGAAGGATTGCTGCAGGGTTCTTCTGCATTGCATCCGACAAGGCGTCCTCTAAAGAACGAAGAGCAGAGGGAGAAGCGAAGAAACTGAAGCCATAACCTATTATCGTTAGTGCGGATGCAAAAGCGCCTAGGGGAATGAGCAGCCAATTGGGTGATAAGCCGGCCGATTCTATGGGTAGTAACTCCCGGTGTGATCTTAAGTTTCCCAGACCGACTAGAGAACCCACCAAGACGGCAAAGGGTAGAGTAGTACCCAGAAGAGGGATTGCTTTGTAAAAAATTATCCAAAGAATTGAGGCCAGGTCCAATCCTCTATTAATCACCAAGTCAGCAAAGCCGAGAAGATCTTTCGTCAGTACCAACGCGGTTAGCCCAAACAGGGCCCAAAGGCTCGGGACAATTAACGCAGCAATGACGTAGAAGCAAAGAGTAATGCTAAGCCGGGGGTGCAAAAGAGAAGGGGAGTCGCTCATCCTGAGGATTCCATTGCGATCAGTTCGGCGTTTCCGTGTATGGTGTCCTGTAAGATCTTTTTAGGGCTATTTTGCTTCTTGATTCGCTGTACATTTTCTCTTATATCGGGCAGGACCTATGCGTGGGAGAACCGGAGTTGTAGAATACCTCCCACCAGTTCTTCAGAGCTAGAGTGTAACCGCATGAAAGTTATAATTCTGAGCGCCGGTCAAGGCAAGCGTCTTCTTCCGGCGACGAAGTCGACCCCTAAGTGTCTCCTAGCTGTGGATGGCAACAGACCGGCCTTGGAAGTACAGTTGAGTGCCTTGGTGAAATGCGGCCTTGAGAGGGTGACTGTCATGGTCGGTTTCAGGGCTGAACGAGTCGAACAATTTCTCGCCGAATCGGCGCCCGCCCAACTAGAGGTAACTACGCGTTTTAATCCCTTCTTTGAGGTTTCTAACAATCTGGCCACTTGTTGGACTGCCATTCCAGAAATGACTGGCGACTTTCTCTTGCTTAATGGAGACACATTGTTTGATCACGCCGTTCTCGAGCGACTACTGGCGTCACCAGTTGCCCCTGTGACTCTAGCGATTAACAGAAAAGATACGTACGACCGGGATGACATGAAGGTGTCTCTAAAAGGCGGACGTACTCTAGCAGCGGTAGGCAAGGATCTACCAGCCAGCGTCGTCCACGGTGAGTCCATAGGGATGATGGCGTTTCGGGGGCTTGGAGTAGGAGCGTTCCGAAAGGCTTTGGATAGAACTATACGAGAGCCGAACGCTCTCGGTCGTTGGTACCTTTCCGTGATCAACGTTATGACCCAAACGGTGCCCGTTGAAACTGTCAGCATAGAAGGGCTGTGGTGGGCAGAGACGGACACGCCTGAAGATTTGACCGAGGTGCGCAAATATTTCTCCTCTCAAAAGACACGTTCATTGTTAGCGAAACCTCAATCAACGATACCAAATGTCGAGTAGTATTTTTGGTGGCAACTGACACAGTCTGCTTCTCAGCGGCGATTCTAGGAAGCGTTTCCACGCCCTCCACCCAATTTTTGCCTGCGCCGCGCGACAGGCTCGGGCCCACTTCATCACCGCTATACGAGAAAATGTGTTTGCCGGATATTGGTTGCTTGAGGTATTTGCGGCGACGAGACGTTGAATCCATTGATCTGCCCAGTCCAGAAATTCAGGGCCCGGTATAAACCGAGTCTTTCTGAAGCGGGAGAGTGTGAGGTGTGCTTGTAGATCTTCCGGGCTTGCCGTGATGCCTAAATGCTGAAGTTGAAACCGGACAATTGCGCGTTTCTTTTCGTCTCCAAGTTCGGGTGTTTGACGGGTAATTTGTGTTGCGTGAATTCGAGCATGGGTTAAGACCTTTGGGATATTTGCCATTCGGTGCCTTTGGGCTAGCCGAACGTGCAGGTCGTAGTCCTGACACCGAGGAAAACTCTCGCGGTAGCGGTAATGCTTGAGAGTCTTGGTTCGAGCCATGATGGTGGTGTTTGAGAGACAACATCTGAACAGCAGCTCGGCATCAATGTCTGCGGGACAAACGGGTTGGCGCTTCCGTTTGTCCAGTAGACGTCCGCGACGGTCTATGGCCTGAGTCCAGCCGCCGACCTGTACTACGGTAGGATTCTGATCGAGATATTGAGTTTGTAGCAATAGTCGATTGGCGACGGCTCTGTCGTCGCTATCAAGGAGAGCGATATACTCACCCCTGGCCAGTTGAAGCCCGCGGTTGCGCGTCTTAGGAATCCCAATATTATGTTTGTTGCAAACTATTCTGACGCGAGGGTCCGGGTAAGCGCGCATCGTTTGTATGCTGCCGTCGGTGGATCCGTCGTCTACAAGCAAAAGCTCGAAATCGGAGAAGCTTTGAGAGAGAATACTCTCGATTGCCGGGCCGATGTACTGTTTTCGGTTGTAAACCGGAATAAAGACTGTCACTCTGGGGCGTTCTGTGTTGGGCATGCGATACTAGTGTTCAGGTTGCCTGTGCTCTTATTCCTGGGATATGGAAAACGAATTCTCAGTTGCATAATACAGGACGTGAATTGCGAATGGTACAATACATTTCCTACTGCTTGAGCCGACTTCGAACACAATTCTTCAACTGGTTCGGTTTGGCTTTGCGTAAGAGGAAAAGTATCCATTTTGTTACGATAAGTGGAGAGGGTTTTAAGAGGGTACAGACTGCCGACTCTACGGTAGCAATCGAAATAGAACAGAATCTCTTAAAATTCCAGCGCGCTAAAATTTTTCCAGAACTGGCTACTCGTTACGAACATGAAATATGGGTAGAATTCGTGGAGGGGACTAGACCTCGCCAAACCAGTGAAGAATTGGCGTTGCGGCTCGCAGATTTTTACGCTGAGGTGTACCGAGCGAGCCCCAGACTAGTTGACGTGCGGCAGACGCCATTCCCCGCGCGGCTTCGCGGCGACCTCACTTTCCTCCGTAGAGTGAAAGTTCTGAGTGAACCCGATTTCGTGGGGTTGATTCGTGCTTCAGTCACGTTGTCCCCGGATAGCGTGTGGGTTGGGTACGATTATACAGACCCAGTCTTGAAGAATTTCGTGCTCAGAACAAAGAGCCGGAGCCTGTGCGCGGTGGATGTTGAAGGATTGGTAGGGAATAGTCTGATAGGGGCGGGTACGGTAAAAGCGAGTATTCGGTGGTTAGGCGAACACAAAAACGTTTTCTACCAAAGATTGACCGACGCGGGCACGCCAAGCTTCCATACCTATTTACCCTTTGTTGAACTCTATTTTATTGCGGAATGGACGAAGCGCAACATTTTTGAAGGAAAGGACAGGAAAATCGACCGAAGGTTGTTCAATCGCTTTCTAGGCTAGCTACACTTACTCACCGAGGAGAGCACGACTAATGATTGTATTTTGGATCTCGGTAGTCCCATCCATATACTGAGCCATCTTCGCCATCGCTAGATGTCTTCCGAGCGGATATTTTGTTTTCAATCCCTCGGCCCCCATGATCTGCATACATTGAGAGATGCCGTTGAAGGCTACGGTAGTGG
>CAZSWX010000277.1:0-3632 GCA_964610865.1 uncultured Enterobacteriaceae bacterium | reverse complement strand
CGGCGACGGGTCAGGTAGTAAGAATCAATATACAGACGGAAGAAAAGACGGTCCTAGCAAACGTTAGGCCTGGCATCGATAACCTAGCATTTGGAGATACCAACCGGCTCTTCATCTCTCATTTTGTTGACGGGGGTGTCTCAGAAATTATGGCCAATGGATCCGAGCGCCCGGTGGTCCAGCCAGGGCTGTTGGGTCCCTTCGGATTGACTGTTACCAGGGAAGGCGCTGTTTATGCAGCCGACGGTATGAGCATGGTCGCCGTCAGCCCGGACGGAGAGGTGAGCAGGCCCACTATGTTCACTCGCGAGGGATATCCAGGTTTTATTCGGGGCATTGCGGCTGCTGGTTCCGGGGGAAACGTATACGTGACGACATCCGCCGGGGAAATTGTGTTGTATGATTTTCAAACTGGTCAGTCGAAGATCTTGGCAAGTGAGTTGAATGAATTATATGACCTCCACCAGGCGCCGGACGGGAGTGTTGTGGTGGCCGAGGGAGGGGAAGGCCGCCTACTTAAAGTCACATTGGATGGTGACGTGACGGTGCTCGCTCGGGGCCTGAGTCATCCCACTGGCGTTGCGGTGGCCGACGACGGTTCAATTTACGTTTCCGAGTCCGGAGCCGGAAAGGTCTCGCTCATAGATGGCGGCGTATCCACACTTGTCGAAGGGCTTGTGTCCCCTCAAGGAATCGCGTTGCTTGGACAAGAACTCTTGGTCTTGGATGCTATGTCGAAAGAGTTGTTAGCTGTGTCATTACACACAAACGATCGGAAAATTATAGCTTCCGGCCTGCCTGTGGGGTCGCAGCCCGGTGTCACGCCCAAATTACTAATGGGAATAGCCGGGTTAATACAAGGGCCTCTAACGCCTTTCTCGGGGCTCGCGGTCGGCCCGAATGGAACGATCTACGTCGCTGCGGACGGGGAGGGGAGTGTGCTGGCGCTCAAACAACCGTAGGCCGCAAATTCGACCTAGTGGGACTCGCTGGTCGTGACAAATGCAGGTGTGGCATGGGTTATTAGCGACCGCATTTACTGTGCTAGCCCACATCCGGGGGGGTCCGGCCTAGGTTGGAATTTCTAACACGATTTTTCCAAAATTTTTGTTCATTTCCATATATCTGTGGGCCTCATCCGCCTCATCAAGAGGGAAGGTCTTGTCTATGATAGGCCGAATCTTCCCATTTTTTAAAAGGGGTAACCAATCTTCTTTGAATTTCTGGCTAATGGCTATCTTCTCCTTTAGGGTGCGGCTCCGAAGGACAGATCCCATAATTTGAAGCCGTTTTCTGAGTATGAGGCCGAGGTTCGCGTGGACCTTGACCCCACCTAAGAGCCCTACTATGACTAGCCGGCCGCCAACGCGGAGAGAGTCCAAGTTTTTCTCCCAATAAGCGGCACCGACGAAGTCCTCAATTACGTCCACTCCGGTGCCTTTTGTCATGTCCTTGATCCATTCGGAAAAATTTTGCTCCTTATAGTTGCAGCCTGCGGTTGCTCCAAGTTCGATGCACCGGCGAACTTTCTGATCCGACCCCGCTGTCACAAATACCTTGGCCCCGATTTCTCGAGCCATTTGAATGGCTGCAGTTCCAACACCGCTAGCTCCGGCGTGAATAAGGATTGTCTCGTCGGCGGTTAACTGTCCTAAGGTCAAAATGGTTTCGTGTGCAGTGAAATAGACTTCTGGTACTGCCGCCGCTTGTGCGAAAGTCCAAGAGGTTGGAATTGGTAACGCCATACGGGCGTCAATGACGGCCTTTTCCGCATACGCCCCGCCGCCAACGAGGCCAAATATGCGTTCCCCCACGGTCAGGCCAGTGACGCTGGAGCCGACCCTTTCTATCTCCCCGGCTAGTTCGAGCCCTAGAATGTCCGACTCTCCTACAGGTGGCGGGTACTGGCCCTGTCGTTGCAACGTGTCAGCACGGTTCAGTGCCGTAGCACGGACGCGCACCAGTACCTGTTCAGGGGAGGGATCTGGGTCAGGTACTTGTCGAAGTGTTAAGACTTCTGGTCCGCCTGCATTGTCGAAAATTATGGCCTGCATGAGTCAGTCCCCAGTGTCGTTTTATTTGCCCTTGAACGTCGCCTTTCGTTTTTCAACGAAGGCAGTTATTCCTTCGGCAAAGTCCGGTGTACTTGTCGACAACGTGATCGATCGTGCCTCGCTGTGGAGTTGTTCGTGAAGGGAGCTTCCTAAGCTTTGGTTTAATAAAAGCTTGGTCCGTCCGAACGCGGCAGTAGGACCCTCTGCAAGTTCTTTAGCTAATTTCTTGGCCTCCGCCGCGACCTGCTCCGTATCTACGACCGCCGTTAACAGACCGAGGTCTAGCGCCTCTTCGGCAGAAATCGGTTTATTCCGCAAGAACATTTCCGTGGCCTTCGCCAGACCCACGTAGCGCGGAAGAAAGAACGTTGAACTCGAGTCGGGGCTGGCGCCGATGCCAAGGAAGGCCGTGACTAATGTAACGTTGGGGGAGGCAATTCGAAAATCGCAGGAGAGGGCCAATCCAAATCCTCCGCCAGCAGCTACTCCGTTTAGCGCAGCAACGACAGGTTTGGGAATTTCTCGGATCATAGAGATTGCGGAGTGGAGGATTGGCATCATTTTCTCGAGGCTCGGAACGATCTGGTTCTGGGCAAGTGCTCCAGCGAAAAATTTTATATCGCCGCCGCCACTAAACGCCCTTCCGTTGCCAGTTAAGATGATTGCTCGGATTTCGTCGTCGTCCCAACATTCTAAAAGCGCTTGGCGTAACCCGGTTGAAAGTTCACTATTCATCACGTTGAACTGGTCCGGTCGATTCAACGTAATCGTCGCAATGTTGTTTTCTTTGTTCCAGTAAACGGCTTGTTCCATGTTTTGTTCCTTTCTTTTGCTAGGACTCCAAGCATTGTCGGATAGCGGTGTCAATGAAATTGTTATCTTCTTTGTTAATGCCGATTCCTGCGAGGTGGCCCCAAACGGAGGGTATTGGCTTGTAAGTGGCGTTAGGCATACGTTGAATTTCGGCCTCGTTGTCAGCGGGCGGGAAGTAGAGGTCTGTTTGACCTGGCATGATTACCGCCTTAGCCGATATGGAGGCCAGGGCTTTTCGCCAATCCCCGTCGAAACCCGGTGTGTCGCCTACGTTGTGGTCCTGCCACGTTTTTGCCTGTGCGAGTAGATTGTTGGCATCACATTGGAGGAAATTATTCTCCCAGAAGCATACGAGAAAGTCTTCGACGGAGGGATGGCCAAGTTGTTTGAAGAGGTTCTCTCGGTACCACGTTTGAGACATGCCCCAGCCGGCATATACACGGGCCATGGCACGCAGTCCTATATGCGGAGGTGTAGAGTACGCCCCGTGATTCCAAGATTGGTCCGCTCGGAGGGCCGCAGTAAATCCTTCGATAAATACGTGGGTGTGGGGTGTGGTGTGACATGCTCCACACCATGGCGCTATGCGTTTGACAAGGTCAGGATAACTGACCGCCCATTGATACGATTGTTGTGCGCCCATTGAATATCCTGAGACGAGGGCGAGAGACCGAATTCCCAGGCTACTAACGAGTTCGTGTTGCGCATGAACATTGTCGCGTATGGTCGTGTGGGGAAAGTGCATTCCGTCAGAAGGTTGTGGGG
>CAZSWX010000276.1:0-3674 GCA_964610865.1 uncultured Enterobacteriaceae bacterium | reverse complement strand
GCGCGGCCCAGAATTCCGGCGCGGCCTTTCCTTTTCCCATTCGTGTTTCCGTAGGCTTTTTTGTCACCGGTTTGTCGGGGAAGACACGGATCCAGATACGACCACCCCGCTTTACATGGCGCGTCAATGCAATTCTTGCGGCTTCGATCTGTCGCGCCGTTAGCCAAGCGCGCTCCAGTGTCTGCAACCCAAAGTCTCCAAACGATAAGCTCGCACCCCGCTGAGCATTCCCGTACATTTTTCCACGCATTTGTTTGCGAAATTTTGTTTTCCTTGGAGATAGCATATATTCGCCGTTCCTTACGTGTTAACGCTCGATCTTTGCTGTTCTTCCTCTTTCGTCAAAACCTCGCCGCGAAATATCCAAACCTTTACTCCGATGACGCCATAGGTCGTGCGGCTCTCCGCCACACCATAACTAATATCAGCTCTCAGCGTGTGGAGCGGGACACGTCCTTCACGGTACCATTCTGTTCGAGCAATCTCTGCTCCGCCCAGCCGGCCCGAACAACGTACTTTAACCCCTTGCGCGCCCATCCGTGTCGCCCGAGCCACGCTCTCTTTCATAGCACGCCTGAATGCCACTCTACGCTCCAATTGCAGCGCCACATTTTCAGATACCAACTGAGCATCCAGATCGGGTCTCCGTACTTCGTGGATATTGAGATAGACCTCCCGATCCGTCTGTCGTGCAAGATCCGCCTTTAGCTTCTCTATTTCTACACCTTTCTTCCCTATAACAATACCAGGACGAGCGGTGTAGATATTCACCTTGGCTTTGTTGGCCGCCCTCTCTACTTCTATCTTCGAAATACCCGCGTGATAAAGCCGCTTCTTTATGAACTGCCGAATCCGTATATCATCGTGAAGCAACGTTGCGTATTCTTTCTCCGCAAACCATTTAGACTCCCAGCCCTCAAGAATGCCAACGCGAAACCCTATAGGATGTACCTTTTGGCCCATATGTAATTTCCTTCTACTAAAGCTCTTCTACTACTACTGTAAAATGACTGGTTCGCTTCCGTATAGGTGTAGCTCTACCGTGCGCTCGTGGCATGAACCGCTTAAAAGTTGAACCTCCATTTACCGTAGCAAGCTTTACGTACAGTGCATCTGGGTCTACATTTTGCGTATCGGTTGCATTAGCTATCGCCGATTGCAATGTTTTAGTAAAAACGCGGGCGGCCTTTTTTTGGCAAAATCGCAGAACCAGCAGTGCCTCTTCCACCTGCTTACCTCTGATGAGATCCGCAACTAGACGGGCTTTCCGTGGCGCCATTCGCACATCCCGCGTGATCGAACGTACTTCCATAAAGACCCCTCGTCCTATTTCCTTTTCACGTCGCCCCGCCGATCGCCAGCATGACCATAAAAGGTCCGCGTAGGAGAGAACTCACCTAGCTTGTGGCCCACCATATTTTCCGTAACATACACGGGGATGAACTTGCGTCCGTTGTGTACGGCAAAAGTGAGGCCAATCATTTCCGGACTAATTGTCGACCGTCGTGACCATGTCTTGATCACTTTTTTGTCGCCGTTTTGAATTGCCACATCTACTTTGTTTTGCAGATGAACATCAATGAAAGGGCCTTTTTTCACAGAACGGGGCATATTACTTCTTTCTCTTTTGGACTATGTACTTGTCAGTCTTCGAGTTCCGGCGAGTTTTATACCCTTTAGCAAGCACACCCCATGGGCTCATCGGATGGTTGCCCTTACTCCGCCCCTCACCTCCACCCATTGGATGATCGATCGGATTCATAGCTATTCCGCGAACCCGTGGGCGACGGCCGAGCCACCTCCTCCGCCCAGCCTTCCCATATCTGATATTCTCGTGATCAAGATTCCCTACTTGACCCACCGTCGCCTTACAATTTTGGTGCACCAACCGCATTTCGCCAGAAGGCAATTTAACGGTCGCGTATTTTCCTTCTTTTGCCATTAGCTGAGCTGACGCCCCAGCACTCCTCACAATTTGTCCACCCTTACCAATTTTTAATTCAATATTATGGATTATGGTTCCAACTGGAATTCTACGCAGAGGCAGGCAATTCCCCGGCCTAATATCTGCCGATTCACTCGCCATCACCAGATTTCCTACTGCTAGACCGTTTGGCGCCAATATATACCGCTTTTCCCCATCGATGTAATTTAAAAGTGCGATTCGGGCCGACCGGTTGGGGTCGTACTCTATCGAGACCACCTTCGCCTCAACGTTTTCCTTTTCGCGCCGAAAGTCTACGATACGATACCGGCGTTTGTGGCCGCCTCCGCGGTGAAGAATCGTCATGCGGCCACGATTATTTCTCCCGCCATGCTTAGAAAGCGGAGCGAGCAAGGACGGTTCTGGTTTGTTCTTCTGTGTCGTAATTTCTTCAAAACCGGACACACTTTGGGACCGTCTTCCCGCTGAAGTTGGTTTGTACTGTCGAACAGCCACTAGTTATGCTCCTTCAAAAAAGTCTATACGGTCGCCTTCACCAAGTTTCACGTAAGCCTTCTTCCACGCCGCCTTCAGTCCTTGAGAACGCCCGACACGCCGACGTTTCCCGAGGTACTGGACCGTGCGCACCTGTTTGACTTTGACGTCAAATAATTCCTCCACCGCCTGCTTAATAGTCAACTTGGTCGCTCGGGGATGAACGCGAAACACCACTTGATTGCCAGCTTCTCCAGCCATGGTTGTTTTCTCTGTGATCAAAGGAGAGACCAGAACAGAATACGTATCCATTATTTGTCTCCGAGCCGTTCGTTGATCTGCTCCAAAGCGGCCTTAGTGATTAAAAGCTTTTTGTGTTTGAGAAGGTCATACACGTTGACCCCTCTCTCCAACAGCACTTTCGTGCCCGGTATGTTACGGGCCGACTTTTGCACGTTTACGTCTGGCCCACCGAGAACGAGAAGCACACTGGATCCTATTTCCAACCGTTTAAACAGATCCACCATTTCTTTTGTCTTAGGCCTGTCAAAACTAATTTCGTCAATAACCATGGCCTCATTTTGTCGGAACTTTTGGGCAATCGCCGCCCTTAAGGCCGTCTTGCGTGCGGATCGTGGCAAACGATATTCGTAAGAGCGTGGCTGGGGACCAAACACAGTCGCCCCTCCTACCCAGATGGGAGAACGGTTGCTTCCCGCGCGGGCTCGCCCCGTTCCCTTCTGTCTCCACGGCTTACGACCACCACCCCGGACAAAGGCCCTTGTTTTGGTTGCCGCCGTTCCAGCCCGCCGTTTGGCCAACTGCATTCGAACCACTTCAAAAAGCAAATGCTCTCTTTCTGGTTGCTCACTGATCGACGCCGACAAATTCATTTCGCCGACCTTTTCTCTCTCGGTAGATAAAATATCCACTGGGTTAGTGAGGTTGGGCATTTACTCGGCCTCTCCCGCCTTCTGAACAAGCACCACCTGTCCGTTCGACCCAGGGACAGATCCTTTAACAAATAGAAGGTTGTCGGCGGGCCGCACATCCACAACCTCTAAGTTCAAAGCCTTCATCCTGTCAGTCCCGTAATGCCCGGCCATCCTCTTGCCCTTGAAGATCTTACCGGGATATGAACGGTTCCCGATTGCCCCGCCGTGACGAAAGTACTCGAGGGTCACATGGCTTTTAGGGAACACACCCATGCCGTGCCTCTTCATCACGCCCGAGTATCCTCTTCCTTTCGTCCGCC
>CAZSWX010000275.1:0-3681 GCA_964610865.1 uncultured Enterobacteriaceae bacterium | reverse complement strand
ACGAAGGTACCAAGGTGCGTTATATTGCTGGCGTTCCGTACGTTGGAGCGATTGTGGAGATGTTCCCGGGACCGGGCGGTCATCGGGGAGAGTTCATCGCTTGGGACCCGGTGGCCGGGAAGAAAAAATGGGGTATCAAAGAAAAATGGTCAGCCTGGAGTGGGGCTCTTTCGACAGCCGGAGATGTTGTATTCTACGGGACCATGGACGGCTGGTTTAAGGCCGTCCATGCGGAGACGGGCGAAGAACTTTGGAAGTTTAAAACCGGGTCCGGCATTATCGGTGCGCCCATGACGTACATTGGGCCAGACGGTACACAATATGTCGCAATCTTATCGGGCATTGGTGGTTGGTCCGGTTTGGTAGTGGCAGCCGATTTAGGAACCGATGACCCTACAGCTGCTCTTGGAGCCGTGGGCGCGTTTGGGGATCTGGGTCAAGATACCAATAAGGGCGGCATGCTGTACGTGTTTGCATTACCGTCTTAGGTTATTCGTTCTTCTGTATGAGGCATAGAACGCGCTTCCTGAAAGGGCCGGGCGCCCTTAATTTTTCTTGCCTTGTTTTTCTGGTGGGCGTTCTTGCGTCAACGAATCTTTTCGCACGGGAGGCAAATGGACGCTCTGGAAGTTTTAGGGTCTGCGCAGACCCTAACAACTTGCCTTATTCCGACCGGGCCGGAAACGGTTTCGAGAACGCTATAGCGGAATTGCTAGCGCATGACTTGGGCCTGGTGTTGGAATATACTTGGTGGCCACAAAGGAGGGGATTCATTCGGTCCACACTCAATGCCGGGAAGTGTGATGTCGTAATGGGGCTGCCGTATGGGATTGAGAACGTGTCCACAACGAATCCTTATTACAGTTCTTCCTACACTTTCCTGTACAGAAAGGATGAGGGATTCACAATTTCTTCCCTTGACGATGATGTCCTACTCGACCTCAAAATTGGTGTCCACTTGATTGGGGATGATTACATGAATAGTCCACCTGCGCATGCACTGAGCAAGAGGGGTATTGTTGACAATGTGGTGGGGTACAGCGCACTGGGGGACTATGCGAAAGAGAGCCCTACATCCAATTTAGTCGAGGCAGTGATAAACAAAGAGGTAAATGTTGCCATCTTGTGGGGACCCATAGCCGGATATTTCGCGTCAAAGAACAACAATGCCTTAATATTGGAACCAATACTTCCTGGCAAACAAGATAATGACTTTCTGTTCTCATATCAGATCTCTATGGGCGTCCGCGAGGACGATGTGGAATTAAAAAAAATTCTAAATGCGCTACTTGTGGAGCGGGAAACTGAAGTTGGCGATATTTTGCGAGAGTATGGCGTCCCAGTTGGTTCTGTCGTATCCAGTCAAATTGTTGAGTCCACTGGTGACGACCAGACAATGGGTAACAAAGTGATCGAATCGTCGCAGAGTAGTGTAGAAAAGGTTTCTGTTCCCGAGAAGTTGAACCCTTATACGAATGATGAAAAGGCGATCGCAGAGGGTGAAGAGCTATATAAGATGTTGAATTGTTATAGCTGCCATGGCCTAAGAGGCGGCGGTGGAATGGGACCCAACCTCACCGACGAGCAATGGAAGGAGGGTACGGGCAGCGATGAGCGTGTTATGTCCCAAGTGATGACCGGACGAAACAAGATGCCGGGATATGGTGAAGTAATCACCGAAGAAGAGGCTTGGAAGGTTATTGCATATGTGCGGCAATTGTACAAAGGAGACGAATCCACAATCGAATGGTAATTCGTATCGCCTGCGGCAGCTTTTCATAAACTTGAATATTTTATAAGGGCGCGGGCAACTGTGCCTTTTTTTACTATGTCTTGTGGTTCACCGGTGATACACGGTTTCGGCCCAGTGACAGGAGAGTTCGCGTATGGAGTGCCCGAGATGTGCGCAAAACAATAGACCAGGTGCAAAATTTTGCGACGAGTGTGGCGCTACATTAGGTAAGTACGTAATAAACGACAGGGTTCCAAGTGCTTCAACGAATACGGAATCGATTGATTCGCCTGAAAGAGTAAACCCGACAGCCGAAGAGCTTGAGAACGATTCTCACAGCGGTAGACGGCAGCTTACGGTGATGTTCTGCGATATCGTGGGGTCTACGGCACTCGCGAGCGATCTTGATCCAGAAGAATGGAGCAACATTGTACGCGTTTATCAAACTACGTCTTCAAGCATCATAGAAAAATTCTCCGGCTATATTGCACAGTACCTTGGAGACGGTCTCTTGGTGTACTTTGGGTATCCCGTTGCTCGCGAAGATGCGGCCGTTCGGGCTGTCAAGGCAGGGCTTGGCATCCTGTCTCACCTCGACCAGATAAATAAAGAGCTCGTAGAGAATACCACTCCACTCCACTCCGACAAAAGAAATAAAGGCAAAAGAGAAATACGACTCCGTTTGGGAATACATACTGGTCAAGTCGTTGTGGGCGGAATAGGTGCAGGGGCGCGATATGAACAGCTTGCCTTAGGCGAGACACCGAACATTGCGGCACGGTTGCAGTCGCTCGCGCGCGCGAACACGATCGTTCTAAGTGCCGCTACGTACAGGCTTGTCCAGGGATTTTTCGAATGCCACACGCTTGGGCCTCATGCTTTGAAAGGCGTAGCAACGCCAATTTCGGTATATCAAGTAGTTCGGGAGGAACGAACTCAGAGTCGTTTTGAAGTAGCGCTAGAGGCTGGATTGACGCCACTCGTGGGCCGTGACCAAGAGGTCACGTTTCTTCGCCGGTGTTGGGATAAGGCCAAAGTGGGGTCTGGACAGGTGATATCCCTCGGCGGTGAGCCCGGTATTGGGAAATCCCGGTTGGTTCAGGAGGCCAAGGAGCAGGCGTCGGAGGAGGGGCACGCAGTACGAGAATTTCGTTGCTCATCGTACGCACAAAATACTGCATTTTATCCCGTTATCGAACATCTCCAACGATGGCTGCAACTGCAGGGTGAGGAACCAGCGGACGAAAAATTTCGTCGTCTGGAAACAGCTTTCGAGGGCTACAAAAAGTTGCCAGAGGGGAGCGTTATACTTTTTGCTTCGTTGTTGCGGCTTCCTCTTTTGGACCGTTACGATGTGCCGCAGCTAAGTCCAGAAAAAGAGCGTGAGAAAATCCGGGCTCTACTGGTGGCCTGGTTGTGCGAGGAGTCAGCGCAGCGACCGCTACTTATGGTTTGGGAGGACTTGCACTGGGCAGATCCCTCCACGCTCGACCTGATACAAATGCTAATTGATAGGGCCCCTAAGCTTTATTTGTTTGCGCTCTTGCCGTATCGCCTTTCAGAATTTGTACCACCATGGACGCCAGCAAACCACCTCAATTCGGTTACTTTGAGCCGTCTCGACCGCCTCCCGGTGGAGGCCCTGATCAACAACATAGCGAACGGAAGATTTGTGACGTCCAGAGTTTTGGACCATATAGTGACACAGGCGGACGGGGTCCCTCTTTTCGTCGAGGAATTAACGAAGACCGTGATCGAATCTGGGGTGCTCGAAAAGGAAGAGAGCGAGATCCCCTCGCTGACAGGGGCGATTCCCTCTACATTACAGGATTCGTTGATGGCACGGCTCGATCAATTGAGCAGTACGGCTAGAGAAGTCGCTCAGACAGGCGCGGTGTTGGGTCGAGCCTTTTCTTTTGAGCTTATAGAGGCCGTTTGGTCCTCGGACG
>CAZSWX010000274.1:0-3689 GCA_964610865.1 uncultured Enterobacteriaceae bacterium | reverse complement strand
CGTAGCGCCGGCTTGGATTCACCCCCAACCCAAATAGGCGGGTAGGGCTTTTGGTGCGGTCTTGGGAGGACGTTCACATCCTCGTCGAGTTGAATAAAGTCCCCATTGAAGCGGGGCGAGTCCTGGGTCCACAATGCTTGCATCATGGCAACGTATTCTTGTGTCCGTGCCCCTCTTCTCTCAAACGGAATCTGCAGTAGCCGAAATTCGTCCTCTAACCAGCCGACGCCAACGCCTAAGATGAAGCGTCCGTTGGAGAGTACGTCTATAGTGGCGACCCGTCGGGCAACGTCAAAAGGGTGACGGTAAGGAATAATGACAACGCTGATGCCAAGACGAATGGTGGTGGTGATACCGGCAAGAAACGCGATCGTGTCGAACGGGTCTAGCCATTCCATGTCTGTGTAGACAGAATAGGGTGTTTCCCCACCAACGTACTCATCGTAGGGCCATTCTGCCGATATTTTTTTCGGGATGACTATATGATCGCCGATCAGCAGAGAATCGAAACCGAGCTTTTCTGCAGCGTCTGCAACTCTTTTGAGCGATTGGCCTGTTGATACCGATGCACCACCGCCGAGTTGTATGCCATATTTCATAGGATACTCTCCATCGTATGTTCAATGTGTACATGTCTGTGTTAACGAAGGAAGTGCGTCCGGACAAGGCGTTGCAGAGACATCCGGGAAACGAGGACTTGATGAACGAACCAGATGTGACACTAACCGATTATGCGCTTGCGTTGGAGTGTGGTGTGTTCGCATACTGGCTGTTTCAAGAAGGAGGTGACTTAGATTCCATTTGTTTTTGGTATGGGGTGTTTTTTTCCACAATTGCAATCGCGGCGTTCTCGGGCGGGACAGTACACGGATACGCTCCTGACGAGTCTTCTAGCGTGCACCAGGGACTGTGGTGTGTGACGTTAATCGCGGTAGGGGCGACTGCATGGTGTGGGTGGATTATCGGCGCCCGGGCCTACTTTGGCGATGTATTCGTGACGATAGTACATTGGGCGGCATCCTTGGTCTTCGCCGTGTATGTGGCCGCGGTGTTGTTCGGTGCGCGTGAATACAGCGTCGCTATACTGCATTATCTTCCGTCGGCGGTTTTCCTTTTTATTACATATTGCTTGGTGTACCGTGCAAATGGGGACTACAAAGCCCTGGCAGGAGCCGGCGGCTTGTTCCTGACACTGATTGCTGCGGTAATCCAATATCGACGTTGGGGGCTACACCCTGTGTACTTTAGTCCGAACGCGCTTTACCATGCCGTCCAAGCGGTGGGGCTATTCCTAATTTATTGGAGTGTGCGGTGCTTCACGATCCCAAAATAAGAGTGTCCGGTCACCGAGAGTGCCTCAAAGGCTCAACGTCCAAGGATGTGACGACTCTTGTGCGGATGATGCCTGATGATGAGCAGAGAAAATGCCAAAAGCAGGTGTTATGTCTGGTAGCTGTTGTTAGACGCAGGGTGCGTAAAAATGCCGAATGAGTATCTCCAGGCTGTGATTGGCCCGTTGGCGCAGATTGACTGGGCCCGCGCCTGGGGCGTCCATGTGGGTGCTACGGTTTTGGTAACGGTGGCGGCGAATCTGCTGGTTCGGCGCGTACTGCAGCGGCTCCAACGCAAGGCGATTGACTCCAAAGCGTACTGGGACGACGCTGTCCTCCGCGCTGTGAAAAAGCCGTTGGCTTTACTTGTCTTGGTCTTAGGCCTAAGTGTCGCGACTGACATTATTCGGCATCATGCCGAGCTCGCATTCTCGGGTTTCTTTGAATCGGTTCGGATCGTGGGTGTAATAGTCCTCTTCGCTTGGTTTTTGGTGCGGCTCGTGCGCGCGGGAGAAGAGAGTCTTGTTGCGAAGTACGAGGGAGAGGGCGAAGCCTATGACCGCACGACCATGGATGCGATGGCCAAACTGTTACGGATGGCAGTTACGATCACGGCAACGCTTGTGATTTTGCAGACCGTTGGCGTGAGCTTATCAGGCGTACTCGCTTTTGGAGGAATCGGAGGCATTGCGATAGGGTTCGCTGCTAAAGATCTCCTTGCTAATTTTTTTGGCGGATTGATGATTTATCTAGATCGTCCCTTTGCGGTAGGGGATTGGATCCGGTCGCCTGATCGAGAGATAGAGGGAACGGTGGAAGAGATTGGATGGCGGCAGACGAGCATACGTACCTTTGATATGCGGCCCTTGTACGTCCCGAACGCCACGTTTGCCAACATCGCGGTCGAGAACCCTTCGCGCATGTTTAACCGGCGGATATACGAGACAATCGGCATTCGTTATGACGATGCGAACAAGATGGGTCCTGTCGTCTCTGCGGTTGAAAACATGTTGCGCCGACACGAGGAGATAGATGCGAACCGTACCCTTATGGTGAACTTCAACTCCTTTGCACCATCATCGCTTGATTTCTTCGTGTATACATTTACAAAAACCACGAACTGGGTCCATTATCACAAAGTCAAACAAGATATTCTTCTCGAGATCCTGAGTATAATAGATTCGCATGGGGCCGAGACGGCGTTCCCTACCTCAACAATTCGGTTATCTGGCCCGGATCGTTTACCACCGCCGCTAACTGGAGAGGTCGACGAGGACCTTGCAAAGGCTGGAGCGAGAACGTGAGGACACCAAAAAGATGACGTCGGTTGTGACACATTGACTGTATAAAAAGTAGTTAGGTGGTGAGGAACAGAAAGCCGTAGCGGCCTGGCTTTATTAACAGGTGCCGCTAACGGATGTAGGCCAGTACTCTGGAGGAATGATGGAGTTTACTTCCGATGTGGTCGATGTTGCCAATTATCATGCCGCGGTCGAAGTATTCTTTGAGCGCGGCTGGACGGATGGCCTGGCTGTAGTGCCCCCTACCGTCGAACTAGTCGAAGAAATGATCAGCGGTTCAGGACGTGACCCCCAAGAAGAAATCGGTGAGATCCCGCCGGCCCAGGGCATCGCGACCATAGAAAAACTAGCAGTCAATAGTGTAATGGCGGGCTGTCGGCCCGAATATTTCCCGGTAATTGTTGCAGCAGTTGAAGCGATGCTGGAGCCGGAACACAATCTGAATGGCGTTCAGACCACAACCCACTCGTGTGTCCCGCTCGCTATTGTTAACGGTCCCATCACGACGAACCTCGGTTTGAACGCCAGTGACGGGGTCTTTGGGAGTGGCTTCCGCGCCAATGGGACCATAGGGAGGGCCATTCGTTTGATCCTTTGGAATCTGGGTGGGAACGTACCAGGTGAGGTGGACAAATCGACCCAAGCGCACCCGGGCAAATGGACTTTCTGCATTGCTGAGAACGAAGAGGATAGCCCGTGGGAACCATTCCATGCCGAACATGGCGTTGAATCTGGCAAAAATGCCGTGACCATGTTCAGCTGCGAGGCTCCCCATTCTGTACTCTGTTATGGAACCGTCAAACAAATGCTGAGCTCTCTGACCAGTTCACTGGCAGTGCTGGGGAGCAACAATGTCCAGGCGATGGGAGAGACGTTGGTTGTATTGAACCCGTGGCAGGCGCGTCAGTTTCACAAAGAGGGCTGGTCAAAGCCAGAGATTCGGGTGTATCTGTGGGAGCAGGCGAGGGCCAGACTTGGCGACATTCGAGAGGTGGACGCGCTCGGTATAGCAGATCAATTCTGGCCGAGTTGGGTGGAGAAGGATAACGACGATTAT
>CAZSWX010000273.1:0-3703 GCA_964610865.1 uncultured Enterobacteriaceae bacterium | reverse complement strand
GAGTCAGCGGCTCATGCATATAACCACCGCCTGGTCGAAGAATGACCTCCGGCACGCGCAAGTGAGTGTAACCGAGCCCGTCGGCTGCCTGCGCGAATTCCTTGATCGCGCCTAGGTCGTCCTTCAATTCTCGCACTGGAAGCGATATTCCTATTTTCACTAGCTACTCCCCACCTGTCATGTATTGATTCTAACATTTGAGCACTGTCTTTGAGGCAGGACGTCGCCGATACTTGGCATCCCATGATTGGAGATTCGGGTACTCAGCAATCAAGTCAAATTTAGCAAAGCGCATAAACTGAAGCGCCGCCTGCAATGTGCAGTCTGCGACCGAAACGGCGTTTCCCAACAAGAAAGGCCGCCCATCCCGTAAAACACGGTCGAAATAACCGAACGCGGCCGGGAGTGCCCGCCTCGCCTGTTCGGCCGCATATTCGTTGGGGGGCAATCCTATGGGTGATTTTGTAGCATGCACGAGCCGGCCTATCTGCAACAATATACGCAGATCAGCGATACGCTCGAGTTCTCGTGCACGCACTCGTTCTCGTTGGCCCATGCCCCACATCGAGGACTCCGGGTACAGGTCTTCTAAGTAATCAATAATGCTGAGCGACTCTACGATGCAATCACCCGGAACGACCTCCAGCACCGGTAAACTCCCGAAGGGATTGCGAGCCAAATGGGCTTCGCTATTTTGTTCATTCTTTAATGTATTGACAACGATTTCCTCCACGGCGATGTTCGTTCCGGCATGTTTTTTTTCTGCGATATACAATAAGACTTTTGTTGGATTGGGGGCGACCGGCACCATGTAGAGTCGCATACGTTGCTGTTCCTCCTCGGTCACTTATCACAGACACAAATCAGCAAGCACTCTCAGCGCCTCTACCTGATTTGTTCCAATAATCATCGTCGTAACGGGAGACGATTGCCATCTGCTTAGCTGGTCCCTTATATGCTCTTTCGGGCCGACGAGCGCTACTGCATCAACCAGTTCATCCGGCACCAAACGTTCTGCTTCGGCCTTCTTCCCCGACAAGTACAGTTCCTGCAGCGTTTCGGCGAGTTCCTCGTAACCAAAATTCTTAATGTAGGTATTGTAGAAATTTTTGCTGCGCGCTCCCATCCCGCCTATGTAAAGAGCCAGACTCGCCTTCACGGGGCCACGGCACTGCTTCAGGTCTGCGCCCATAACGCAGGATACATAGGGCGCGAGATCGAACTTGTGCATATTCTTCCCGCCGCCGACTTTTTCAAAGCCTTGCGAGAGCAGGGGCGAGTAATATTTCTCACACCAGTCCGGACTCATCCATACTGGCAATAATCCGTCGGCGATTTCGGCCGCAAGCTCGATTCCCTTCGGACCAATCGATGCCGAATAAATCTTCATGTCCTTGCGCCCGTGCAAGATACTTTTAAGGGGCTTTCCCAAACCGCTCGCATTCGGGCCGCGATAGGGAATCTGATATTCTTCTCCTTCGAACTCGAGTTTTTCCTCCCGCGCCAAGATCTTCCGCAGAATTTCGACGTATTCGCGGTACCGGCGAAGTGGCTTTCCGTAGGGAACACCATGCCACCCCTCGATAACTTGGGGATTTGAGGGTCCGATTCCAATAAGAAACCGACCGTCCGTGAGCCCATCTATCGTCATTGCTGTCATAGCAGTCATTGCGGGCGTGCGGGCCTGCATTTGTAAGATACCGGCCCCCAATTTGATTTTGGAAGTGCGAGCCCCGACGAACGCCAGAAACGACACCACATCCGACCCCCACGCCTCCCCGGTCCATACGGACTCGAAGCCCACACGCTCTGCTTCTGTGATCACTTCCATCGTCTCGGCCATCTTTGGTCCCGAATACCCAGTAACCAGACCTAGGCGCATAAATAATCCTCCCTTAGTTTAGAAACGCGTACACAATTCAAAGCGTAAGTCACGACAGGGTTAACGGAGACAAAGAAATCAATTACCCTCGGGCTGACCTCCACAGTAACCACCTTCACGGCCCACCTGGACCAAAGCCGTTTCGCAAAACCTAGCGAGTCTCCGGTGCAACTCAATAGTCAGTTCGCCACATCCGCTACCGTGCTTCTCCGTAGCTCGCGTCGTCGAGAAAGATCGTACCTTCTTCCCCTGTGCAACACAGCTCGGTTATCCCACATCACCAAATCACCGGGCATCCACGAGTGCCGGTACACGAACTGTCTTTGTGTTGCATGCTCGAGGAGGTCGTTCAATAAGAGGCGTCCCTCTGGAACAGACTGCCCGGTGACCTTGCAGGCGTGCGCCCCAATGAAAAGCACTTTTCTTCCGGAACCCGGATGTGTACGGACAAGCGGCCATTTCACCGATGGATATTTTGCCACATCTGCGGGGGAATACTGTTGGTCTCCCAGCTGTTGTCTAGAATGAAATGCAGAATGCTCGGCAAAGAGGCCATCCAAGTCGGCAACAGTCGAGGCGGGCAGCGCATCGTATGCAGCCCGCGCGTCCGCGAACTCGGTTTCTCCCCCCGTTTTCGGCAAGACGCACGCAAATAGCAATGAATATTTTGCGGACGGCATTTTGAACGAGCTGTCGCTGTGCCACAACTGGTTGGCAAGCATCGTTGCTAAACGGGGATCGTCCCTTTCCAACACCTGACGGTCTCCGTCTACGTTTGAAATGTCAATCATACCCGGATTCGCAAATCTATTTTTCTTCTGGACCACTTTGAGCAGGCCCATGTCAATAGAGCCAAACGCTCGCGTAAACACCATTTGTTCATTCACGCTGAGGTCCTGATCCCGGAAGATAAGTACACCATACGTGTCCATGGTCGTCTCAATCTCGGAGATCACCGCCCTATCTATCTGTTGTCGCAAGTCAAGATCCTCAACCTCAGCGGCGAACACATCGTGTAGCGGTGTCACGGTAAAATTACCCATAGCATAGACCATTTCGAGTCCCGTCCTCGGATCCTTTCACAGTGGCCCGGAAGATGTCGGAGGCCTTGTTAGCCACCGCAATCCACTGGATATCAAGGCGAGAACCGGATAACAACATATCGAATCATGAGTTTAATGGCTGGCACGTTCGCGCGAGGGTGCGAACACGGTCTTAATCAAGAAAGATGATGACCGAAAACCGTAAAAGATGAACCAGAGGTTCTTATCAGGTCGAAGGAGCAACGCCCATGAGTACCACTGCAAGCCATACCGCACAGACGGAATCAGTCGTTCCTCCACTGGCGCCTCCGAGCCGGTCGGAGATAGATCGGGGTGTGCACATCCTTCAGAACTCCACCGATCTCCGGGGAGAAATCGCTTTTTGTAGCGTTAACATTCTGGAGCCGCCGAAATATTCGGGCGACAAGAATAGGGAGAAGGCATCTGCCTCCCGGATACTCAGATTTTTGGGAGTGGACCAACACCCCCAATCTAATTTCGATGCTCGGGTAGACATAACAAAAGGAAAGGTCCTAGAGACCTGCCGTATCAAAGACGGCCACGTTCCCTTCAGCGGGACTGACCTCGTCCGGGCAATCCAGATCACGAAAGCCGATGCGGCATGGCAGGCCGCCGTCCGCAAGCGAGACGTCCACGACTTTCGACGGGTCCAGATCGACATGTGGCCGGGCAGTGGGCCCTTGCCGGACGGAGTGAATGCCGACCACAGACTCTGTAGAGCGATTGCCTTCGTCCGAGAAGACAAAACCGACAACGG